>NZ_JASCAE010000081.1:0-82514 GCF_029967975.1 Pseudomonas sp. V98_8 | reverse complement strand
CGAACTTGTGGCGGGTGTGGTTGAAGAAGATGCGCGGTTGGGTGCTCATGGTCAGGCCTCCTTGGCGACGCTTGGCATCGCTTCCTGGGAATCGATAAACCGCAGCGTGATGCCTTCATCGTCGCTGAAACCCAAGGTCACTCCCCGGGGTTGCTGATGGGCAGCCTGCCGCTGCAAAAGCTGCTGGCTAAGCACCGGCAAAATCTGCTGATTGAGCAAGCTGTCGATGTTGCGCGCGCCGGTATCGGGCAGCAGGCAGGCGGCGACCAGGGCTTGCTTGAGCGCGTTGTCGATCTGGCAGGTGAGGCCGTAGTGGCGTTGCAGGCGCTGGGCGACCTTGGCGAGTTTTTGCGCGACGATGCGCTGCATTGCGTCGCCTCGCAGAGGGCGGTAGATCAGGGTCTGGAAGCGCGCGAGCAAGGCCGGCTGGAAGTGCTCGCGCAACAGTGGCCGCAGCAACTCCTGCAGGGCGCTGTCGGGCGCTTCAGGGTATTGCTGCACGCAGGCTTGCAGTTCATCGCTGCCAAGATTGGAAGTCATGAGGATGACGGTGTTGCGAAAGTCGATTTCGCGCCCTTCACCGTCGCGCATGAAACCGCGATCGAAGACCTGGTAGAACAGGTTGAGCACGTCGCGGTGAGCCTTCTCCACTTCGTCGAGCAATACCACGCTGTAGGGGCGCCGGCGTACCGCTTCGGTGAGTACGCCACCTTGGCCGTAACCTACGTAACCCGGTGGCGAGCCCTTGAGTTGGCTGACGGTATGGGCCTCCTGGTACTCGGAGAGGTTGAGGGTAATCAACGACTGCTCGCCACCGAACAGGCAGTCGGCCAGCGCCAGGGCGGTTTCGGTCTTGCCAACGCCGCTGGTGCCTACCAGCAGGAACACGCCCAAGGGCGCCTGCTCTTCGGTCAGGCCGGTCTTGGCCGCGCGCAGGCGCCGGGCCAGGGCGCCGAGAGCGTGATCCTGGCCGACGACGCGGTCACTCAATTGTTGCTCCAGTTCAAGCAGGCTGGCCTGTTCGTCCTTGAGCAGACTGCCGAGCGGCACGCCGGTCCAGTCAGCGATCACCTCGGCCACGCTGCGTGGGTTGACGTCCAGCGAGAGCAACGGCTGGCTGCCCTGCACTTTCGCAAGCTGTTGTTGCAGCCGAGTACAAAGCGAGATCTGCAGGGGGTCAGCCTGACGTGCATCAAGCAGTTGGCGGGTAAGGTCGAGTTCGTCGCGATACTGGCGCACCAGCGCAGTGTGCTGGTCTTGCAGGTCGACCCGTTGCGCATCGATCAAGGCAAGGCGTTCGTCAACGCTGCAATCGCAGAGTTGTGCATCCTCTGCCAGTGCTTGCCGTTCAAGCCCCAGGGCCGCCTGCCCGGCTTTGAGCCTGACCAGTGCCTGAGGCTCGCAATCAAGGCTCATGCGCACCCGGGCACTGGCGGTGTCGAGCAGGTCGACGGCCTTGTCGGGCAGTTGTCGACCGGTCAGGTAACGCCGCGATAGCGTGACCGCGGCCTGCACCGCCGCATCCTGGATGTGCACGCCATGATGGCTGGCGTAACGCGCCTTCAGGCCACGCAGCATGAGGCAGGCATTGTGGTCATCCGGCTCGTCGACCTTGACCTTCTGGAAGCGTCGCTCCAGGGCGGCATCGCGCTCGAAGTACTGCTTGTATTCGCTCCAGGTAGTGGCGGCAATGGTGCGCAATTCGCCCCGGGCGAGTGCGGGCTTGAGCAGGTTTGCCGCGTCGGCACCGCCCGCCTGGTTGCCCGCGCCGATCAGGGTATGGGCCTCATCGATGAACAACAGCACCGGGTTTGCCGATTGCTGCACGGCATCGATGACATTTTTCAGGCGCTGCTCGAACTCGCCCTTGACCCCGGCACCCGCTTGCAGCAACCCCAGGTCGAGAGTGCGCACGCTGACTGGTTTGAGGCTGTCCGGAACGTTGCCCTCGACGATGCGCAGCGCCAACCCTTCGACCAGCGCGGTCTTGCCGACGCCGGGCTCACCGACCAACAGCGGATTGTTCTTGCGCCGACGACTGAGGATATCGATGACCTGGCGGATCTCATCGTCACGGCCGAATACCGGATCAATCTGCCCTTCCCGGGCCTTGGCGGTGACATCTTGGGTAAACCTGTCCAGCACGGCCTGAAAGGCATCGTGGTTGCCGATGGCGGATGAAGGCTTCCCCAGCCCATCAATCGACGCCGGTGCCTGATCAATAGCAGCCTCTTGCTGCACCTGGGGGCGCTCTTCGGAATGTTGATCGAGCAGCACGAACAAATGCTGCAATTGGGTTTTGCTGATGCTGAACAGTGGCCAGGCTGCTTCACAAGCCAGCAGTTCGGGTGACTCCAGCAACGCGCCGAGCAAGTGGGCCGAGCGCAGCTGTTCCTGGCTGTCCAGCGAGGCGCGCAGCCATGCGTTACTGATCAATTGCTGCAATTTGCCACACAGCTGCGGCTTGCTGTGAACGCTACGCGGGAGTGTGTCCAGGTGTTCAAGCAGTCCGCGCCAGAGAGCGTCCAGATCCCATTCATAGCGACGGGCGATGAGCGTCAGGTCGCCCTCACCCTGTTCAAATAACTTGAGCAACCAGTGCTCGATTCTGATGTAGCCATGGGCTCGACTTTGGCACAGAGTAGCCGCCGCGCTCAGCGCCTGGGCACAGTAGGGATTGAGACGGCGAAGCAAGCGGGAGGCGTTCTGTACCATGGGGGTACGTCCTTGTCTTGAGTGGAGTGCTTGTGATCCAGGTGCCGGCGATGAAGCTCGGTGGGCTGGCTGAGCGCCCATGCAAGGACGCTCAACACGCAACATCGAACCCGCAGGCATGTGTAACTACGGGCTCAGTGTCTTAAGCGGACTCGCGTTCGTCCCAGGCATCGGAGTGACTGAAGTTGCCCTCGGCGAACTTCCAGGTGATCTTCTCGTAACGCAACTGGACGTCTTCCAGGTGATTGTGTTTTTCCTTTGTCGGGTCCTTGATGTCGTGCATTTTCGTCACGACGCTCACGACCTTTACGTTTTCAAGTAGAACGGTGTAGTAAACGACCTCTTGGCCCGCGTCATCGATGCGATACCACTTGAACTCGGCGCTCTTGAACGTCTGTCCTTGGGACGCGCCCTTGAGCAAGTAGACGCTGGCAGCATCGATTTCCTTGGTGAACCTGAACGGAGTGTGAATCCGTGTGCCTGTCAGCTTGCCGGTGTTGTTGTCAGTGGGAATGGTCAAGCCATGATCCTGGGCCAGTACCTCGATGCTGCCCTGGCGCCCTATCACATCGACCGAACCCTTGATGTCCGCATCGCCATCATTTTTCAGCCACAGGTAAACGGGAATTGCCATGTGAAGCTCCTTCTCTCAGAACATGAATGCCGCGTTAGGCGACAGGGGGTTGCAAGTCCGATCCCGCGGCAGGGAACACGCAGGCTCCCGGCTCCGGCACCAGACGAATATCGACACGGCGGTTAGCGCTTCGCCCGGCCTCGGTGTCATTGCTGGCGATGGGCTGGCTCGCACCGAAACCCTGAACCGCAAAGCAACTTCCAGGGATGCCGCCCATGTGCTGCATCCAGTCGTGCACGGCGGCAGCTCGGGCGCGGGACAACTGCAGGTTTTGTTCGATGCTGCCGGTGGCATCGGTATGGCCGCTGATCACGATGAGCCAGCCAGGCTGGGCCTTGATGTCGACCAAGGCGTTGATCAGAACCTTCGTCGAGCCGGCTTTGAGCTGGGCGCTGCCGGTGTTGAACAACGACAGGCTGTCCAGGCGCACCGGCGTTGAATTGCCCGCAAGTCTTGGCGCCTGCAAAGGATGACGGTGACCGGCAATCGTCGACTGCAGCCGGATGCGCAAGCGCTCGCCTCGATAAAGGCCGAGTCCGAGCGCCAGGGGAGCGCCATGTCGGTAGTAGCTGTCCAGGCGCAGGGCATCCTCGCGCAGCACCGCCAGCGCCTGCTCGCGCTGAATGAATTCGGGCCGCTCGGGTTGCCCTGTCACCGGGATGGCGTCGTAACGACGCAAGTCGTCACTGACCTGGCGGACCAACAGGGTGTTCTGCCAGGCCGAGCTGGCCAACGCTGTTATCCCGGCAACGGCGAACAACCACCAGGCGATGACGTTCGCACGGCGCAAGGGAGCGCGTTGAGCCTGCATGGGAAGCAGCGCCAGCAACGGATCGGGGAAAGGCATGGATACACCCTGCCCCGGCTCAGCTTGTCTGGCGTCAAGCAGTGCAACCTTGTCGCGCAGCCATTGTTGCCACAAATTGCCCGTGACTGATTGCGCGAGCAGCGGTACGAAGGTGACAGCACAAACCTTCGGCAGACCCTCAGGATCGCGGGCATCGCGGGGCGACAAGTGAGGCAATACCGCGTGATCGAGCCATGCCACGACACTGTTCAGTTTTACGCTGGCGTGCATGCGGGCCGCGCGCGTTGCACTGTCTGGAGGGTGCCTTTGCCAGTCGGCCAGGCTGATGCAGGCTCCGGCCTCGCGTACCCTGGGACTATCCTCTGCGTCCTCCCAACTGAACCAGGCGCCTTCTGCGGCCGGGGCTTGCAAGTAAGTCGTCAACAGTAGCGGCAACGCAATGCCGCCCTTTCGGACGATACCTAGCTGATAACGCAAAGCACGCACCCGTGCAGCCAGTACGGCACTGTCGTCCTGCTCGGCCGGATTGACGATGAACATGACGCTGAGCTGCCTACTCCATTCCGGGCGCAGTGTCATCAGGCTGGTGGTGAGCGCAGGCAGTTGCTCAAGCTCGGGTACCCGCAGATAGCAACCCTGGCGGGTTGTGCGCAAGGCCAGTTGTTCCACGGGTGTCTCGCCGAACAACTCCACAAGACCATCGCCACAGACCAGCACCAACGGTTGGCGGTAGGCTGCCGGAGGCAACGATGTATTCTCGGCCAAAGTCAATGATGCGCACATTGCGCGGCGCCCCAGCCGCTTCCAAGCCAGGACCATGACGCAGACAACGGCCAGAACAGCCATTGCCCGCAACCCCCAGGTCAATGGCACGACCATCAGCAAGGCCAATGACAGCGCGCCCGCCCACAACCAGAGACCGCGCATCTGGGCCAGCGTCATTGGCCTCATTTCAGGCCTCACCGGGCAAAACCGAGTTGAGGAGATTGGCCAACAGTTGGTCAAGCCCCCACCACAAACCGACGAAGAGCATCCCCACAAGCAGACCATGGGCCAGCGGCGAATGTGTCCACAAACGCATGCGCAGTCGCTGTCCGATCTTCACTGTTGTCGCCAGCGAACGGCTGAGTCCCAAAGGTGCGACCTGCACATGGAACGCGCTCAACAACTGCTCGCGCTCAGGGTCGCCGGCATCGCGGTAACGCCCCTGGAAGCCCAGCATCAACACCCGATGGAACACCGTCAGCACCAGTGGATCAGGTGCAGGCTCACGCAAGACTTCGCGCATGTCTTCATACAGGAACTCGCCCGCCTGGTGGCGATTGAAGAACTTCGCTTGCAAGGGCTCTTTCGTCCAGGCATCGCGAGCCTGCGTTTCGATACGGAGTACGGTTTCATCGAGCAAAGCGCACTGGGCATGGCTGATGTGATCGATGCTGCGCGGGGCCAGGCCGGCGTGCTCGAGCAACTGGCGAACATGCTCGACCTGCTTGACGCAAAGGTCCCACAGCGCCGTGCCAGCGAGCGTTGATGCCCCCTGGCGCAGTTCCACCACCAGCAGGTAGCTGTCCTGCAGCAACGCGTCGATATCCACCGCCAGTGCGGTAGGTTTTCTTGAGGCTTTCAGGTTCATGTGCGCAACACCGCAAAGAGTTCAAGTTTGACCTCGGCCAGCGTGCTCGGGACGTAAAACGCGCAGACCCCCGCAGCGAGTACCGCCTGGCCCTTGGCGTGGTCGAGATCCAGGGCGAAATACTGGTTTTCCAGCCTCAGTGGAATGGCAGCCGGGACATGGCTGAGCGACTGCAACGGCACACCGTCGAGCGCAGCGTTGATCAGCTGATCGACTTCATCCGGCGTGCCGATCTTGCACAAGCGCGGGAACTGGCTCTGCACCTGTGCTGCCGGCAAGCGGCAACGCACTGACAGATAGAAATCCGCACCTTCACGCTCACGCAGACGTGGGTCATTGAGGCTGACCCTCCAGCGATTGGCGCCGTCCTGCGTAAGCTCCAGGGCAACGACACGCGAAGGCAGGCTGGCCTCCAGCAAGGTGGAAACCAGGCGCAACAGCGGTGCAAAGACGCTTTCCAGATGCTCATGCCGGTAAGGCGGGATCTGCTCGATATCGTGTTCAAGGGAAAAGGTCAGCAGGCCTCCGGCCAACTTGGCCAGTTCCCGATAAACCTGCTCGGGATGCTGTGCCGGATGGGCCTTCAGATCAGCCAGAATCGGTTGATAGGTGTTCAAGGCATTGAGCAGCCAGAACAGCGATACATCGGCTACGGCAAAATCGGCCATGCGCTGGTTACTTTCACGACGCATGCCCATCAGCCGTTGGCGCTTGGCGGACAACTGGGTCAGCAGGTTATCCAGCTGAGCCAGCAATCCAGGATGAGCCGCGAATTCGAGCAATGGCGGCACATAAGCGCTGTCGATGCCCCATGCACCCTGCCCGTCCCGCAGCAGGCGCGCGATCGGGCAGGTCAGGTAATCGGCGTTGTCGTCGTGGGCAAAACGCAAGCTCAGCACGTGTTCGAGCACGCCGATCTGTTGCGCCTCGCCATCGTACAAATCCTGCACGTTGCGCCAGTCCTGGCGATAGCGCGTCGGCCGCTCGACCTTGGTGGTATCGAGCAGACAGTTGTTGCCATTGGCCTGTTCGAGCGGCAAGGCCAATAGCACCGTAGCGTCCTGAACTTCACTGGCAAGCAGATGGGCCACTTCCAGCGCAGAAGGCAGGCGATCCACCAGATCAGTATCAATACAGGTGCCGTCAGGCATGCGCAGGCACAAACGGGTGGCCTTGAGCTTGCCCAGGCGCAGGGTCTCCAGGTCGAACGCCACCGCCTGGACACCCCAGGGATGGACCAGGGACAAATGCGCCAGACGTTCGTTGGACCAGGCTTCCCAGCGTGCCTGTTGCTGGAACTGCTGGGGGCACAGCAGTGCCCCCGCAGACCATACGGGACGGTCGATTTTCAAGACCCGGTTACTCCGCGACCGCCGCCGGCCTTGAGCTTGGGCATCTGCGACACCAGCGAAAGATTGACGTCCATGCCCTCCACCTGGAAGTGCGGCACGGCATACAGCTTGACGCGGAAGAAGCCCGGGTTGTCCTCGATGTCTTCCACGGTCACCTTGGCATCACGCAGCGGATGCGAGGCCTGCAGGTCGTCACCCGGATCGGTCATTTCGGTCACCAGCCCGCCGATCCACTTGTTCAGCTCCAGTTCGAGCAAGCGCCGGTCCTTGGTGGTGCCGATGTTTTCGCGCTGGATCAACTTCAGGTAATGCGCGATCCGCGACAGCAGGAAAATGTACGGCAGGCGCGAATTGATCCGGCTGTTGGCGGTCGCATCGGCGGTGTCATACAGGGCAGCTTTCTGAGTTGAGTTGGCCGAGAAGAAGCACGCGTAGTCGCGGTTCTTGTAATACGACAGCGGGATGAAACCGAGGTCCGCGAATTCGAATTCGCGGGTCTCCGGGATCATGACTTCCGAAGGGATCTTCACCTGGTTGCCGGTGCCAAGGTCGTACAGGTGGATCGGCAATTCAGTGACTGCGCCGCCCGACTGCGGCCCGCGGATCTGCACGCACCAGCCATTGGCGATGAAGCTCTTGACCATGTTGGCGGCAAAGGCGAACGAGGCGCTGGTCCACAAGTACTTGTCGTGGTCAGGGCCCTTGACGCTCTCGACATAGTTGAAGCTGCGCACCGGGACGGTGTCCGGCCCATAAGGCAGGCGCCCCAGGACACGGGGCATGACCAGGCCGATGTAGCGGGCGTCGTCACTGTCGCGAAACGCTTTCCATTTCAGGTATTCGGCACGGTCAAAATAGTTGCCGATGTCCTTGATGGCGGCCACTTCTTCCATCGAGCGCTTGCCGAAGAAGGCCGGGCCGACCGTGCCAATGAAGGGCATGTGCGCGGCGGCCGCGACTTTGGAAATGTTGCGCAGCAGGGCGATATCCTGCGGCCTGCAATCGAACTCATAGTTGGAGATCGCGGCGGCAATGGGCTCCCCGCCCGGAGTGTCGTACTCCTGAGTGTAGGTATGCATGTACAGGCCGCTTTGGGCAATTTCCGGTGCATCGTCGAAATCCTGGACCAGATGCTCCTTACTGATATCGAGCAATTCAATGCGCACGTTCTGACGAAAATCGGTCTGGTCGACCAGCGACTTGACCCCGCGCCAGGTTGACTCGACTCGCTGGAAATCGGGGTGGTGCATCACCGCATCGAGTTGCCGGCTGATTTGCGCATCCAAGGCTGCAATATGTTCGTCCAGCAGCACTTTATCCAGGCGTTCGACTTTCTGCGAAGACTGCTTAAGCAGTTCAAGGAACACACTGACTGCCGCCGTGACTCGCTCATCAGCGGACACTTCGGACAGCGCCTCGGTATTTTGAAATACCTCGATACTACTCAGCGTTTCGATTGGGTGGAGATTGATTTTTTCAAACAGCGCGCCATATACGCCCTTTTCTTCCGACAACACTGTAGCGCCGCGCGATTGCACGTTAGAACTTTCGATGGACATTAAGGTAAATTCCCTTTAAACGAACCGAAGTGGATTAACGATTTTCTTCCGGCACCAGCTCGGCCAACTCGGCTCGCAACTCGTCACTTAGCGCATCATCCTTGAGGATACGTTCCAGCTCATGACGAAAGGTGGCATTGTCCAGCAGGTTCGACTTGAGGTCGCGCAAGAGGTTGCGCATAGCCAAAAGCGCGCGCAGGTGCGGGATTTGCCGCGCTACCTGCTCCGGTTCGAAGTCCTTCATGTGCTGGAAACTCAACTCGACCGAGGTGTCGCCAGCGTCATCGGCCAGGGTGTTTTCCACGGCCACTTTCAAGACCGGAGTAAACTCAGCCAGGACGCTATCAAAGTTGTTTTTGTTGATTGAGAACTTGCTCCGAGCGGATAAAGAACGCTGTTCCCTGCCATTACTGTAGTCACCCATGACCATCAGCTTGAGCGGTAATTCGACTTTCTTCTGCGCACCGCCGGTATGCAGGTCGAGTTTTATATTGACCCGCGCCTTCGGCACTTCATTCTGGAAACTGCTTGAAGCCATAACCCCTCCCGTTTTATCGTGACAGCCACTGCCCTGGCAACAATTTGCAAGACCCGGCGAGATAATTCTAGACAGTCAAATAAAAAGTTTTCGCTGTAACTTTAAAACTTCATTTCAATATAAATCCATGCACAAGATTTTTTTCGCTCTCCTACAACAACAGTGAACTATCCTACTTCCACATTCCACCCCCCCAATGCACTTTGGGAAATTTCGCACTTAAATACGGAAACTGCCTACAAATAAGCACGATGGCACAGGTGGGAGCCGGCCGGTTGGCCGCCTTGCAGTTGGCGCCATTGATACAACCCGGTTACTCGCCTGTAACGCCATGACACTTGGGCACCCTGCCCCTTGCGCCTAGATTGAAACCTTCGATGGACCGACCGGCTAGACCGCTCGCGCCCACCGACTGCCCAACACACCACCAAGGAAGAGGGAGCCATGAGCAAATCAATCGCTGTCAGCCAACAAAGCCAGCAGCTTCACAACGATGTGCAAGAAGCCGTCAAGTCGATCATGGGTGCAACCACCGCGCTGAAGTCCACCGATTACGGTCGGGTCTTCAGGTCCGTCCTGGCGGCTTCACAAAAAACCGTCACCATTGAAATTGCCCCCGGCGACCTGACCCTGCTGAAAAAGTCCGGCTACAAGCTGTGCTTTGCCAAGAAAGTCGGCACGGCCGACTACAACGTGGTCTGGCAGTCCTACAGTGCTTACCTCAGCAACAACGAATTCAGCTGGACGCCGCTGTATCAGCTGTTCGCCTCCAACGTGTTCAAGGAAAACGTGCAAGTCAAAGTCTCGACCAATATCGTCAATATCGGTCTGGGGCAAACTTCGACACTCGATGAGCACGGCCTGCTGAGCCCGGCAGTAACGGGCGGCCCTGAGGTGTCCGTGACGTTCGTCAACAACTTCGCGCCGATCCATCCTGGCATCAACCAGTTGTCCACCGGCATCGATGGCAACCAGGTCAGCACGCCGATCTACGTGGCCGTCAATCAGGTGGTCACCGGCAACACCGTACTGACCCCCGTGGAAACCATCCTCGTGTGGTTCGAACAGGATGTGCAGACCAGCACCATGTTCAGTACCTCACGCTCCAAGGCGATCGAAATCGACCTGACGTTCGATAACACCGCAGGTCGCCTTTACGAAGGCGGTCAATGGAAAACCGTTTGACGGGCGCACACCGGGGCAACCTCGCGGTTGCCCCGTCTATTCGTCGAACGTGCCTCGTGCAAAATAGCCCGTCAACGACAGACAGATAGAGGCTGCCAGGTCCTCCTGGGTAGCGATGCCATAGGGTTGGTTGCGATCGAACTGTGCAGACCAGCGAATCCTCCCCTGCGCCACATCCACCAACCGCAGCGACGCCCGGACCCGCGCCGGCTCGACCCGTACGCTGCCTTCCAGGCAATAGCAGTAACGGCCGCCACACCGCGCATCCGCTGTTTTCACAGGGCTGCGCGGCATCCTTATCAACACGTGGTTGCCACCGGTCTGTGCCTGCTCGAACGACTCGAACAGGCGACAACTGAGCTCCTCGCACAAGCCACGGGTAAAGTCATCGCCCTCACGGGTAATGCAGGTAAAGGGCTGGATCTGCAACACAGGATGGTGCGCGGTCAATGAGTGGGGCCGCAGCCGCTGATAGGCCAGGCGATAACAACCGGGTGGAATGCTCAGCCTCACAGGCTCCTGCCGCCCCACCGTGGCGTAATGGCTGGCGAGTTTGCGGCGCAGCCGCCCCACCTGCACCCGCACCACCGGATCGTCACCGGTGCAATACACCGCCGGATCCCGACGAAACACGGCGATGCCAATGGCGTGCTCGGTCAGGGGGATAGTGGGCGATTGCAGGTCGTGCTCGACCAGAAAACGCAGCAGGCTGCCCATGCGCCTGGACCTGGCGAACAACGGACTGGCCAGCAGCAACGCCAGCACCTGCTCCATCTCATCAGGATCGAGCGGCACGGCAGTACCCTCGGCACTTGCAGGACCTGTATTTTTGATCACCATTGCCTGCCTCCGTGCAGGTTGCCGACAATCGTTTGCCCCTTCCAGTGAAGGGGGATGTGGGTACGGGAGTCCTACTCCCTGGCCACGTGTGACACCGGCCATAGGCAGGCCAGGACGTGGCAAGGTCGAAGCTTAGCAGCCGTGATGGAACGGGCAGGATATTGCAGTGTTTACAGCGTTCGGGCCGACGAACGTTCAATCCCAAGCCCGGTCAATCCGCCGCCCCAAACGCTCTGCATCAATTATTTATACTCAAATGCCAGCTTAATAATATTTTACCGATATCAGGCTGATCCCTAGTCTTGAGCCCAAGAAATGGCAGGTCGACGCAGACCTTAATCCAACTTCGAAGGGCAAAGAGATGACCATTGATAAAACAATAATAGATACCTTGATTGTTGGCGCCGGCCAGGCCGGCGTCGCCATGAGTGAACACCTGAGCAAGCTCGGCGTGCCGCACCTGGTGCTGGAGCGCAACCGTATCGCCGAGCGCTGGCGCACCGGCCGCTGGGATTCGCTGGTGGCCAATGGTCCGGCATGGCACGACCGTTTTCCGGGCCTGGAATTCGACGATATCAGCCCCGATGGTTTTGCCCCCAAGGAGCGCGTGGCCGATTACTTCGAAGCGTATGCCCGCAAGTTCAAGGCGCCGATCCGCACCGGCGTGGAAGTGAAGAAAGTCGAACGCAATGTCGGCCGCCCGGGCTTCACCATCGAGACCTCCCAAGGCGTGATCGAGGCCAGCCGCGTGGTGGCTGCCACGGGGCCCTTCCAGCGTCCGGTGATCCCGCCGATCGCCCCCAAAGATGCACAATTACTGCAGATCCACTCCGCCGACTATCGCAATCCCGGACAATTGCCCGAGGGCGCCGTGCTGGTGGTGGGCGCAGGTTCCTCGGGGGTGCAGATCGCCGATGAACTGCAGCGCTCGGGCAAGCAGGTCTACCTGTCGGTGGGGGCCCACGATCGCCCGCCCCGCGCCTATCGCAATCGCGATTTCTGCTGGTGGCTGGGCGTGCTCGGCGAATGGGACCAGGCCGCCATGAAACCCGGTCGCGAACACGTGACCATCGCCGTCAGTGGCGCCCAGGGTGGTCGCACCGTGGATTTCCGTGGCCTGGCGCATGCCGGCATGGTGCTGGTGGGCCTGACCCAAGCGTTCAATGGCAGCGTGGCGACCTTCCAGCCGAACCTGGCGGAGAACCTGGCGCGGGGCGATGAGAACTACCTGGCGCTGCTCGATGCCGCCGATGCCTACATTGAACGCAATGGCCTGGACCTGCCGGAAGAACCCGAGGCGCGTCATACCTTCCCGGAGCCGGACTGTGTCACCCAGCCGATCCTCGAGCTCGACCTGGCCAAGGCCGGCGTGACATCGATCATCTGGGCCACCGGTTTTGCCGTGGACTACAGCTGGCTGAAGGTCGACGCCTTTGACGACAACGGCAAGCCGCAGCACCAGCGCGGTGTGTCCAGCGAACCTGGCGTGTATTTCCTTGGCCTGCCCTGGCAGTCCCGCCGTGGCTCCTCGTTCATCTGGGGCGTGTGGCATGACGCCAAGTATGTGGCTGATCACATCGCCATCCAGCGCACCTACCTCGAGTACCGCGATGCTGGCCAACGGGAGGCCGAAAACGCCCCGGCCGCTAACAAGACAACCGTCAGCGCTTGATATCTGCCCGGCGCGTGAACCGCGCCGGGCCCCATACTTCAGGAGTTTTAAATGACTACGCCAACCCATACCCGCATCCGCATGTTCAACACCAAGGAAACCTACCCGAACCAGAGCCTGGACAACGACCTGTGCCAGGCCGTCCGCGCCGGCAATACCGTCTATGTGCGTGGCCAGGTCGGCACCGATTTCGAAGGTAACCTCGTTGGCCTCGGCGATCCGCGGGCACAGACCGAGCAAGCCATGCGCAACGTCAAGCAACTGCTGGAAGAAGCCGGCAGCGACCTGAGCCACATCGTCAAGACCACCACCTACCTGATCGACCCGCGCTACCGCGAACCGGTGTATCAGGAAGTGGGCAAGTGGCTCAAAGGCGTGTTCCCGATTTCCACCGGGCTGGTGGTGACGGCATTGGGTCAGCCGCAGTGGCTGATGGAGATTGATGTAATCGCGGTGATCCCGGAATAAGGAGCACAGCCATGACCTTTTCCATCGCCGCCCGCTGCCCCGAAACCGGCCAGTTCGGCATCGCCATCAGCTCCTCGAGCATCGCCGTCGGCGCCCGCTGCCCCTGGTTGCTGCCCGGTGTGGGTGCCGTCTCCACGCAAAACATCACCCTGCCCTCCCTTGGCCCGGAAACCCTCGCCCTGATGGAGCAAGGCCTCGCACCTGCCGGGGCCCTGGACAAGGTGCTGACACGCAACGGCTACAGCCAGTACCGGCAGATCATTGCCATCGACCACCTCGGCCGCACCGCGCACTTCAGCGGTGCGCAAACCCTGGGCAAGCACAATGCGGTGTCCGGCGAGCAATGCGTGGCGGCCGGCAACATGCTCGCGGCCCCCGGCGTAATCGAGGCCATGGTCAGCGCCTTCGAACAGGCCGAAGGCCATCTGGCCGACCGATTGCTCGCGGCGATGCAAGGTGGCATGGCGGCCGGTGGCGAAGCCGGGCCGGTGCATTCGGCTGCGGTGCTGGTTGTCGGGGAACTGACCTGGCCGATCGTCAACCTGCGGGTCGACTGGGCCGATGAAGACCCGATTGGCCAGCTGCAAAAACTCTGGCAGGCCTACCGTCCGCAAGTCCAGGACTATATCGACCGCGCCCTGGCGCCCGACAGGTCCCCTGGCTATGGTGTCGCCGGAGACGATCGATGAGCGCCAGCCGCGATCTGCTCGCAACGCTGGTGGCGTTCGACACCACCAGCCGCGAATCCAACCTGCACCTGATCGAGTTTGTCCGCGACTACCTCGCAGGTTTCGATGTGCCGTGCCAACTGGTCTACAACCAGGAGCGCAGCAAGGCCAATCTGTTTGCCACGATCGGCCCGGCGGACCGGCCAGGCATCGTGCTCTCGGGGCACACCGACGTGGTGCCCGTCGACGGCCAGCCGTGGACCGTTGCGCCGTTCCAGCTCACCGAACTAGGGGGCAAACTGTACGGTCGCGGCACGGCGGACATGAAGGGCTACATCGCCTGCGTGCTCGCCCTGGTGCCATCGCTGGTGCAGGCCTCGTTGCGACTGCCGGTGCATATCGCCCTGTCCTACGATGAAGAAGTCGGCTGCCTGGGCGTACGCTCCCTGCTCAAGGCCCTGGAACAACGACCGGTCAAACCCATGCTGTGCATCATTGGCGAACCCACCGAACTCAAACCGGTGCTGGGCCACAAGGGCAAGCTGGCGATGCGCTGTGACATCCACGGTCACGCCTGCCATTCGGCCTACGCCCCGCTTGGGGTGAATGCCATCGAATACGCGGCCGAGCTGGTCAGTGAACTGGGGCGCATCGGCCAACGGCTCAAGGCCCCCGAGCTCCATGACGCGCGTTTCGATCCACCGTTCTCCACGGTGCAGACCGGCGTGATTGGCGGCGGCAAGGCCTTGAACATCGTCCCGGCCGACTGCCGCTTCGACTTCGAAGTACGCGCCCTGCCCTCACATGACCCGCGCCGGGTGGCGCAGGAACTGCAGGCCTACGCCGAGCAGCAACTGTTGCCGCGCATGCGCGCCGTGAGTGAGCACAGCGAGATCCGTTTCAGTGAATTGTCGGCGTACCCCGGCCTGGCCACCGATGCCCGCAGCGAAGCCGCTGAATTGATCGCTGCATTTTCCGGTTCCCGGGACTTCGGCACGGTGGCGTTCGGCACCGAGGGCGGCCTGTTCGATGCGGCGGGAATCCCGACGGTGGTGTGTGGCCCGGGCAGCATGGAGCAAGGCCATAAACCCGATGAGTTCGTCAGCCTGGAACAACTACAGGGCTGCGATGCGATGCTGCAACGGATGCTGTTGGCGATCAGCAACTGATAACTGGCCCAGGACTCAGGTGTAGAGTCGGGCCAGTTCTTCCTGACAGTAGTCCACGAACAGCTGCACCGGCTTGGTCAGCTGCGCCCTGCGCAACCACGCCGCGGACAACCCGGAGCCGGTCACGGCTTCGGCCAGCGGCACGCACACGACTTTTTGCCCGTCATAGGTGTATTCGGAAAACGGTTTGGTCACCAGGATCGAAAAGCCGAAACCCCGTCCTACCATCCCCCGTACCATTTCGATCGAAGGCGAACTGAAGACGATATTGGGCGTCAGCCCGCGCTCTTCGAAGATGCTCACGAAATAGGTTCGGCTGGGCACCACATCCAGCAGGATCATCGGCTCCAGCACCAGGTCGTGCAGCGAAACTTTCGCCTGCTGCGCGAAGCGGTGGTCCGCGGGAAGCAAGGCGTAGGGTTGCTGCGGCGGCATCAGTGCCACCGTCTCGATCGTGCTGTCCAGGTCGTGTTCGAAGACCATGGCCATGTCGATACTGCCGGCGGTCAACGCTTGCACCAACTCCTGCTGCTCGCCATCGCGAATGCGGATTTCCACCCCCGGCCAACGTGCCTTGAAACCGGCGATCAGGCGCGGCAGGTACAGCGGCGCCACGGTTTCAAAACAGCCGATGTCAATCTGCCCCGCCACCACGTCGTTGTCCGCCAGGGCATTTTGCTCAAACTCATGGGCGACCCGCAGCAGCTCCTGGGCCTTGCGGTAGAACCGCGAGCCGCTCGGCGTCAGTGAGACGCCCTGGGCGTGATGGCGGATGAACAGTTGCACGCCAAAACTCTCTTCCAGGTGCTTGATCGCCGTCGACACCGATGGCTGCGCGATATAGAGCTTGCGCGAAGCCTCGGCCACGCTGCCGCAGTCGGCCGTTGTGACGAAATATCTGAGTTGGCGCAGGTTGTAAGCGGCCATGGGGACCTCCGGAAAGTCAAGGAATCGACAGCGCCCACAAGGGTTTTGCGTCAAGGCTGAACATACCGGAGGCGAGCGCAGCCACGGCATATATTTTTTAAGGTTTGAGGCAACAAACTTACTAATTTATCTATCCCGATCCATTGCACATGATCGCTCCAACAAGAAAAGCGTCGTTCGCGCGGCGCTCACCGAAGTACGTCCACGTACTCACTTTGCCTTGGAGTTCATCATGGTAACCACTGCAGCAACGAGCGCCCCGCTCATCGAGAAACACACGATCGGCTACGTGCCGCCGCAAGATCGTCATGGCAAGACCCGAGACCTGTTCACCCTGTGGTTCGGTGGCAACATCGCCCCCTTGCCCATCGTCACCGGCGCCCTCGGCGTGCAGATGTTCCACCTGAACCTGGTCTGGGGCATCGTCGCCATCCTCGTTGGCCACCTGGTCGGCGGCGTGCTGATGGCCCTGCACTCGGCCCAGGGACCGCAGATGGGTATCCCGCAGATGATCCAGAGCCGCGCCCAGTTCGGCTCCCTGGGTGCGCTGCTGGTGGTGCTGATCGCCGGCGTCATGTACATCGGCTTCTTCGCGTCCAACATCGTGCTGGCCGGCAAATCCCTGCACGGCGTGGTTGATAGTGTGCCGGTACCGGTGGGCATCGTCATTGGTGCCCTGGGTTCGGGCATCATCGGCATCATCGGCTATCGCTTCATCCACGTGCTCAACCGTATCGGCACCTGGGTATTGGGCATCGGCATCGTGCTGGGCTTCGGTTACATCCTGACCCACGTGCAGACGGACGATTTCCTCACCCGTGGCGGTTTCAACATTTCCGGCTGGCTGGCAACGGTTTCCCTGGCCGCGCTGTGGCAAATCGCCTTCGCACCCTACGTGTCCGACTACTCGCGCTACCTGCCGGCCAACGTGCCCGTGGCGGCTACCTTCTGGACCACCTACCTGGGCACGGTGCTCGGTTCCAGCCTCTCGTTT
The DNA here is from genome assembly GCF_029967975.1 of Pseudomonas sp. V98_8. Lineage (NCBI taxonomy): Bacteria > Pseudomonadati > Pseudomonadota > Gammaproteobacteria > Pseudomonadales > Pseudomonadaceae > Pseudomonas > Pseudomonas sp. V98_8. The sequence continues at coordinate 65,352 of NZ_JASCAE010000081.1, read as the reverse complement.
GTCTTCGGCGCCGTCGCCGTACTGGCCACGCCGGTCGGCATGGACACCATGGACGCGGTCAAGCTCGCCACCGGATCCATCGGCCCGCTGATGCTGGTGCTGTTCCTGCTCAGCGTCATCAGCCACAACGCGCTCAACCTCTATGGCGCCGTGCTGTCGCTGATCACCCTGGTACAAACCTTCGCCTACCGCTGGATCCCCACCGCCAAGAGCCGCGCCGTGCTCTCGGTCATTGTGCTCGCGGCCTGCTGCTTTGCCGCCGTCGGTGCCTCCGCTGACTTCATCGGCCACTTCGTCGACATGGTGTTGGTATTGCTGGTGGTGTTGGTGCCGTGGACGGCGATCAACCTGATCGACTTCTACGCCATTCACAAAGGCAAGTACGACATCGATTCGATCTTCCACGTCGATGGCGGTATCTACGGTCGCTACAATCCCCAGGCGCTGCTCGCCTACGCGATCGGCATCGTGGTGCAGATCCCGTTCATGAACACGCCGCTGTACGTCGGACCGATTTCCGAGCACATCAACGGCGCGGATTTGTCCTGGTTGGTGGGCCTGTTGATTACGTCGCCGCTGTACTGGTGGCTGGCCAATCGTGACAGTGCGTACAAGCGTCGGTTGACGGGCGGGAAGCTGGCGGCCAACGTTTAATCGCGCCGATAACCCGCATGATGAAGCCCCGCAGATTTGTAGTTTAGGCTGGGTGTATATCCGTTGCTGCGGTAACGGCTACTTAGGGTTTGGCCCTTACGGCGAGTCACTTGGAAGCACGGAACGCCGCCCGGCCCCAAGTAACCAAGGGCTCTTGCCCCTGGCGATCGGTGGCTCGCTAGGGCTCGCCATACCCTCGCTCCGGTCCTGCTCCGTGGGTCGCCGCGATGGGCCATCCATGGCCCCGCGCGGCTAAACCGGCATCCTTGCCGGTTTACCCACTGCGCAGAACCTCCACTCGGCCTCTCGAGGGGGCAAGAAAATCAAAAGCCAGATCAAGATCAAACGCGAAAGCGAGGCGGCCTGACAGCCGACCTGATTTCGCGGATGTACTCATCCTTCTGTAGGAGCGAGCCTGCTCGCGAAAAATGTCCAGACAACGCGTTCATCCAGACAGGGCGCGTTATCGTTGACGTCCATCGTCGGAACGCCGCCCGGAGCATGCTCGCTCCTACAGGCCCCCTTTAAATCAGGGGAACCCCGTACCTCATCGCGTTTTCAAATCACTGTCGGCGCCACTTCCCGATCAGGCAAAGGCGCCATTGCAGAGGAAATCCCGATGAACCGTCGACTTCTGCTCCTGATCGCCAGCCTCATTCCCGGCCTGGCCGCCGCCGAAGGCTGTGACGTGCTGACGCGATCGCAAAGCGCTGCCGTTCCCGTGGTCGAGACTCACAGCTGTTATGAATACGAAGGCATGCCGGTCAATGCCATCGATTGGTCCTGCAGCAATGAGAGCAAGGACATGCTGGCCAGCACCAAGAAAAAGGTCGAACAGTGCGCCGATCACTATCAAGCGTCCTGCGTCGCCACGCTGACCCAGGAGTCCCTGGCCAACCCACACTCCACCAGCAAGGACAAGAACAGCACGTCACTGAACATTCCCGACAGCGCCAAGGTCACCACCTATTACTACGATGCCCAGCACATTGACCAGGCCAGGATCGATTGCGAGTCCGGTGGCGGACACTGGAAAGCCAGGTAGCGGCGAAAATTAAATGAACCCCGCGATTGCACGGCCACCTAACTGACTGACTATCAGGAGGTGGCTCATGCAAATAGAAACGCTATGGATCGTATCGGCGGCAGTGCTGCTGGCGCTTGAATTGTGGGCGATCAACCGGGTGCGCAAAAGCGCAGGGAACGCCAGCAACAAGGGGGTATGGATGGTGCTGATCGTGTTTGTGCCATTGATTGGCCTGGTACTGTGGGCCCTGGCAGGGCCCAAGCACGTTGCCCAGGCGTAATTCGGCGATTGGCGTCCTGGTGCCGGTTCGTCAGAAGTTCGCCGGGGTGTTCGCACTGATGATTTCCGCCTCATCCGCGCCGATGTTCCTGAACCGGTGCGGCAATGTCGTGGGGAAATAGTACCCGTCACCGGCATTGAGCACGCTGATCTGCCCGTCCACCGTCAGCTCGACGGTGCCACGGGTGACCAGCCCGCACTCTTCGCCTTCGGAATGCACGATCGGCTCTTCACCGGAACTGGCGCCCGGCGCGTATTGTTCGCGCAGCAGTCGCATCTGCCGGCTCGGCACGGACGCGCCGATCAGCAGCAGGCGCAGGCCGTGGCGGCCGAGGTCAGGCTGCTCGTTGGCGCGGAACACGTATTGATGCTCGCGTGGCGGTTGATCGAAGGTGAAGAAGTCGGCCAGGGACATGGGAATGCCTTCAAGCAGCTTTTTCAGCGAGCTGACGGAAGGACTGACGCGATTCTGTTCGATCAGGGAAATGGTGGCATTGGTGACGCCGCTACGCCGGGCCAGCTCGCGCTGGGACAGCTTGTAGCTTTCGCGTACTAATTTGAGTCGTGAGCCCGTGTCCATGACAGCCTTATGTGCTTGGTACGCAAGGGTAATGGGGGTGGAGAGCAGGCGTAGATCGCGCCGTTTTCCGGTCCCGGAAACGTTAAAGGCGGCTATTAAATCACGTTTGTGGGTGTTGCTGTAGGAGCTGCCGCAGGCTGCGATCTTTTGATCTTTTGATCGTCAAAAGCAAGATCAAACGATCGCAGCCTGCGGCAGCTCCTACAGGAGTACGGGGTGTTTCAGGTAAAAAGCCGGCAGTACCTGATTGGGGTGCCTGCCGGTGAGGTAAAGTCTAGATGCCGAAACGGTCTCGCAGCGAGTAGTACACGGCGCCGAGGGCGGTCAACGGAGCCGAGAAGGTGCGCCCGCCGATCATCGGCATGTGCGGCAAGGATGCAAACGCGTCAAACCGCTCGGCGTCACCGCGGATCATTTCCGAGATCAGTTTACCGGCCAGGTGCGAGCACGTAACGCCGTGACCACTGTAGCCTTGCATGTAGTAGGCGTTTTTCTCGATACGGCCGAATTGCGGCATGCGCGACATGGTCAGCAGGAAGTTGCCGGTCCAGCGGTAGTCGATCTTCACATCCTTCAACTGCGGGAAGGTCTTGAGGATCTTCGGGCGGATCAGTTGTTCGATGTCGTCCGGCTCACGGGCGCCGTAGACCACGCCGCCGCCGTAGAGCAGGCGGTTGTCGCGGGTCAGGCGGTAGTAATCGAGCAGGTAGTTGCAGTCTTCGACGCAATAGTTGTTGGTGATCAGGCTGCGGGCAACTTTTTCCGGCAACGGCTCGGTCACGACGATTTGCGAACCGCACGGCATGCTCTTGCTGGTTACGCGGTTGTCGAGGCCCTGTGGCAGGTAGGCGTTACCGGCGATCAGCAGGTACTTGGCCTTTACCACGCCTTTGGCGGTGCGCACGGTGATCGGCTCACCGTAGGTGATTTCCACCGCCGCCGATTGCTCGTAGATCTTGCCACCCAGGCCGATGATCGCCGAGGCTTCGCCGAGGGCCAGGTTCAGCGGATGAATGTGCCCGCCCTGCATGTCCAGCAGGCCACCGACGTAGGCATTGGAACCCACTTCGCGCTTGATGTCGGCCGCGTCGAGCATTTTCAGATTCTTGTTGCCGTAGCGCTCCCAGCTCTTCTTCTGCTCGGCCAGGCCCTTGAGTTGCTTGTTGTTCATCGCAGCGAAGATGCCACCGGGGCGGTAGTCGCACTGGATGTCGTAGTGCTGTATGCGCTGACGAATGATGTCCGCGCCTTCGAAGATCATGCTGCCGAGGATTTCGGCGGTCTTGTCGCCGTAGCGCTCTTCGATGACATCGACGTCGCGGCTGTAGGAGTTGACCAATTGGCCGCCGTTGCGACCACTGGCGCCGAAGCCGACCTTGGCCGCTTCGAGCACGGTGACGCTATAGCCCGCTTCGGCGAGGAACAGCGCCGAGGACAGGCCGGTGTAGCCGGCGCCGATCACGCAGACGTCGCAGTCCACCGCCCCTTCCAGTACCGGGAAATCACCGGTGAAGTTGCGAGTGGCGGCGTAGTAGCTATTAACATGTGCTTGTTTCATAGGTTTCTCCGATGGGCACCGGCAAGAGGCCGGTGACCGTCGCTTTTTTATAGGTCTTAGAGCTTGATCCAGGTCGCCTTGAGTTCGGTGTACTTGTCGAACGCGTGCAGCGATTTGTCCCGACCGTTACCCGACTGCTTGAACCCGCCGAACGGCGCGGTCATGTCGCCGCCGTCGTACTGGTTGACCCAGACGCTGCCGGCACGCAGGCCACGGGCGAAAGTGTGGGCCTTGCTCAGGTTGCTGGTCCACACGCCGGCGGCCAGGCCGAAGATGCTGTCGTTGGCGATCGCCAGGGCTTCTTCGGCGGTGTCGAAGGTGATGACCGACAGCACCGGGCCAAAAATTTCTTCCCGGGCGATGGTCATGGCGTTGGTCACGCCGTCGAAAACAGCCGGTTCCACATACAGCCCACCGGTTTCTTCGAGGGTGCGCTGGCCGCCCGCGATCAACTCGGCGCCCTGTTCCCTGCCGATATCGATGTAGCGCAATACGTTGTCCAGTTGACGCTGGTCGACGACCGCGCCGACGGTGGTCGAAGGATCAAGCGCATGCCCCGGCTTCCAGGCTTGCAGGGCTTCCACCAACAATGGCATGAACTGCTCGCGGATCGAACGCTCCACCAGCAAGCGCGAACCGGCGGTGCAGACTTCGCCCTGGTTGAAGGCAATGCCGCTGGCTGCCGCTTGCGCCGCCGCGCGCAGGTCCGGCGCATCGGCAAACACCACGTTCGGACTCTTGCCCCCCGCTTCTGCCCAGACGCGTTTCATGTTGCTTTGCCCGGCGTAGATCATCAGTTGCTTGGCAATCGCCGTGGAGCCGGTGAAGGCCAGCACGTCGACGTCCATGTGTAACGCCAGCGCCTTGCCGACGGTGTGACCGTAGCCCGGCAAGACGTTGAAAACACCTTTCGGGATGCCCGCTTCCAGTGCCAGCTGCGCGATGCGAATGGCCGTCAGCGGCGACTTTTCCGAAGGCTTGAGGATGAACGAGTTACCTGCCGCCAGGGCCGGGGCGAATTTCCAGCTGGCCATGATCAGCGGGAAGTTCCACGGCACGATGGCCGCGACCACGCCGGCCGGTTCGCGCGTCACCAGGCCAAGCTGATCGCGGGGCGTGGCAGCGACTTCGTCGTAGATCTTGTCGATGGCTTCGGCGGTCCAGCGAATCGCGTTGGCGGTCGCCGGAATGTCGACGTTCATCGAGTCGCTGATCGGCTTGCCCATGTCGAGGGTTTCGAGCAGCGCGAGCTCTTCCTGGTTGGCCAGGATCAAGTCGGCGAAGCGGATCAGCACGCGCTTGCGCTCGGCCGGAGCCAGGTTGGCCCAGACGCCGGATTCGAAGGTGCGACGGGCAACGGCGACGGCGGCGTTGGCATCGGCTTCGTCGGTGCTGGCCACATTCGCCAGGAAACGACCGTCCACCGGGCTGATGCATTCGAACGTGGCGCCGCTGGCGGCCGCGCAGTACTGGCCGTCGATGAAGGCGCGGCTTTCGATGTTGAGGGACTGGAAGCGTTGCTCCCAGTCGCTGCGAGTGATTGTCATGGTTGTGACTCGACGCAGGGGAATATTGGATATCGGTGTGTCAGACGATGGGTGCTGACTGATCGACCGCCTTCGCTGGCAAGCCAGCTCCTACAGTTGCTCTATGCCGTTCATAGATGCCGCGCCCGACACACAACCCTGTAGGAGCTGGCTTGCCAGCGAAGGCTGTGCATCAGGCGACATCGACGAATCAGACGGTATGCAAGTACCAGTTGTACTCAAGGTCGGAGATGGAGTTCTCGAACTCGGCCAGCTCGCTTTCCTTGCACGCCACGAACACGTCGATGTACATCGGGTCGATATAACGGGCCATGACTTCGCTGTCGTCCAGCTCGCGCAGGGCATCGCGCAGGTTGTTCGGCAGGCTCTGTTCGTTCTGCTCGTAGCTGTTGCCTTCCACCGGGGCGCCCGGTTCGATCTGGTTGGTCAGGCCGTGGTGCACGCCGGCCAGAACCGAAGCCATCAACAGGTACGGGTTGGCGTCGGCACCGGCCACGCGGTGCTCGATGCGCACGGCGTCCGGTGAACCGGTCGGCACGCGAACCGCTACGGTACGGTTGTCGACGCCCCAGCTCGGCGAGTTCGGCACGTAGAACTGCGCGCCGAAACGACGGTAGGAGTTGACGTTCGGGCAAAGGAACGCCATCTGCGCTGGCAGGGTCTCGAGCACACCGCCGATCGCGTGACGCAGCGCGGCGTTCTGCTCGGGATCCTCGCTGGCAAAGATGTTGTTGCCTTCCTTGTCGAGAATCGAAATGTGCACGTGCAGACCGTTACCCGCCTGGCCTGGGTACGGCTTGGCCATGAAGGTGGTGTCCATCTCGTGGTCGTAGGCGATGTTTTTCACCAGACGCTTGAGCAACACCGCGTAGTCGCAGGCCTTTATAGGGTCGGCCACGTGGTGCAGGTTGACTTCGAACTGCGCCGGGGCGCTTTCCTTGACAATGGCGTCAGCCGGGATGCCCTGCTCTTTCGCGCCTTCGAGGATGTCCTGCAGGCAGTCGACGTATTCGTCGAGGTCGTCGATCAGGTACACCTGGGTCGACATCGGACGCTTGCCGGACACCGGCGAACGTGGCGACTGTGGACGACCGTTCACGTTGTCCTGGTCGATCAGGTAGAACTCCAGTTCGAACGCGGCGCAGATGGTCAGGCCCATGTCGTCGAACTTGCGCACCACATTAGCCAACACTTCCCGCGGGTCGGCGAAGAACGGCTGGCCTTCGAGTTCGTGCATGGTCATCAGCAGTTGCGCGGTTGGGCGCTTCTGCCATGGCTCGATGCTCAGGGTGCCAGGGATCGGATAGCAGATCCGGTCGGAGTCGCCAATGTCCAGGCCCAGGCCGGTGCTTTCCACCGTGGAGCCATTGATGTCCAGCGCAAACAGGGACGCCGGCAGGTTGATGCCTTTCTCGTAAACCTTATGAAGACTGGTGCGTTCGATGCGCTTGCCGCGCACCACACCGTTCATATCCGCAATCAGAAGGTCGACGTACAAAACCTCAGGATATTTCTTAAGGAATGCGTTTGCTTCGTTGAGTTGAACGGTACGCAGAGGGACCGACATGATGCACCTATTAGCTGTTAATTATTATGTTCACCGCCCTTTCACGTAGCCAGTCAATCCGAAAGGCAAAGTGAAGTCAATAGCGAACACTCAGCCTTTAAGCGTTTATTTTCGGGCCTTTCAGAGGCACGAGAGTGCCAGATCATCCTTGAAACACGCGTAAATCCTCGTCTTCAGACGTGCGGCGTTTAGAATTTTTTACATGAGAGTTGTTAATTAAAATCAACAAGGCTAAGCTCCGGAAAAGCTCGTTCAAGTGTGAAACTTCGAGGTGATAAAAATGGCATTCAAGCCATTGATCGGCGTTACTGCATGCGTCAAACAGATTGGCCTGCACCCCTACCACATCAGCGGTGACAAGTACTTGCGTGCTGTCAGCGTTGCCGCGCTGGGGCTGCCCGTGGTCATTCCTTCCCTGGGCGACCTGACCGAAATCGAAGACCTGCTACCGCAGCTCGACGGTCTGTTGCTGACCGGCTCGCCGTCGAATGTGGAGCCCTTCCACTATCAAGGCCCCGCCAGCGCTCCCGGCACCGAACACGATCCCCAGCGGGATCAAACCACCCTCCCCCTGATTCGCGCGGCGATTGCCGCCGGCGTTCCGGTGCTCGGCATCTGCCGCGGCTTTCAGGAGATGAACGTGGCGTTCGGTGGCAGCCTGCATCAGAAGGTCCATGAACTGCCCGGCTTGCTCGATCATCGTGAAGCCGACCATCCCGACCTCGCGGTGCAATACGCACCGGCGCACGCCGTCGATGTGCAGCCCGGTGGTGTGTTCCAGGCGCTGGACCTGCCCCCGCAGTTCCAGGTCAATTCGATTCACAGCCAGGGCATCGACCGACTCGCGCCCGGCCTGCGCGCCGAAGCACTCGCGCCGGACGGCTTGATCGAAGCGGTCTCGGTGGAGCACAGCAAGGCCTTTGCCCTCGGCGTGCAATGGCACCCGGAATGGCAGGTCCTTGAAAACCCGCCGTACCTGAAAATTTTCCAGGCGTTTGGTGACGCATGCCGACAACGGGCGGCGCTGCGTAACGCACGCTGACGTAACAATCGATCAATCCATTTACTGCCCCCGTGGGTGGCGGGCGAGCCTTTGCGCGCCCGCCGCCCACGACAACAACACACTGCAATAACAACAAGTACCGCAGCCAGGAAGGCGGCACCGGATAAACCCGGACGGGGCATCCAGCGCAATCCCCTGTAGGAGCTGGCGAAGCCTGCGATCTTTTGATCTTGATTTTGAAAAGCAAAGTCAAAAGATCGCAGGCTTCGCCAGCTCCTACAGGGATCGCGACCCACTGACCGCTCGGGTTTGCAATCAACTATTAAGCCAGGCCGCGTTGGCCCGGCGAACGAAACCTGTTGGGAGTTTCACATGGCAAACGCCTCCAGCATCTACAGGAAGGCTCTTGAAGGTCACCAGGCACCGAAAAAGGTGTTGGTGAAAGTCGACCGCGTCACCAAGAAGTTCGACGAGACCACCGCAGTGGACGATGTGTCCCTGGAAATCCATCAGGGTGAAATCTTTGCCCTGCTCGGTGGTTCCGGTTCCGGTAAATCGACGCTGCTGCGCATGCTCGCCGGCTTCGAGCGCCCGACTGAAGGGCGCATCCTGCTCGACGGCGTGGACATCACCGACATGCCGCCGTACGAGCGGCCGATCAACATGATGTTCCAGTCCTATGCCCTGTTCCCGCACATGACCGTGGCGCAGAACATCGCCTTCGGCCTCAAGCAGGACCGGTTGCCCGCCAGTGAAATCGATGCCCGCGTCGAAGAAATGCTGCGCCTGGTGCACATGACCCAGTACGCCAGGCGCAAGCCGCATCAGTTGTCCGGCGGTCAGCGTCAGCGCGTGGCATTGGCCCGCTCCCTGGCCAAACGTCCAAAGCTGTTGCTGCTCGACGAACCGATGGGTGCGCTGGACAAAAAACTGCGCTCACAAATGCAGCTGGAGCTGGTCGAGATCATCGAGCGCGTCGGCGTGACCTGCGTCATGGTGACCCACGACCAGGAAGAAGCCATGACCATGGCCCAGCGTATTGCGATCATGCACCTGGGCTGGATCGCCCAGATCGGCAGCCCGGTGGACATCTATGAAGCGCCAGTCAGCCGCATGGTCTGCGAATTCATCGGCAACGTGAACGCCTTCGAAGGCACCGTGGTGGAAGACCTGGAAGGTCACGCGATCATTCACAGCACGGATCTGGAGCAGAAGATCTACGTCGGTCACGGCGTCAGCACTTCGGTGCAGGACAAGTCGATCACCTACGCCATTCGCCCGGAAAAACTGCTGGTCAGCACCACCAAGCCCGACACCCGCTACAACTGGTCCAGCGGCACCGTGCATGACATCGCCTACCTCGGCGGCCACTCGGTGTTCTACGTCAAGCTGCCTGGCGGCAAGGTCGTGCAATCGTTCATGGCCAACGCCGAACGCCGTGGCGCACGTCCGACCTGGGACGATCAGGTCTACGTGTGGTGGGAAGACGACAGCGGCGTGGTACTGCGCGCATGAGAACCTTCAATCAGCAATTCCTGCGCCTGGTGCCCAGCGGACGAAAACTGGTCATCGGCATCCCGTTCCTGTGGCTGTGCCTGTTCTTCATGCTGCCGTTTTTCCTGGTGATGAAGATCAGCTTCTCGGAAGCAGCCCTGGCCATTCCGCCCTACTCGGAGATCTACACTTACGCCGAGCAGAAATTCAATCTGCTGCTCAACATCGGCAACTACACGTTGCTGGGCGAAGATGAGCTGTACCTCTCGGCTTACCTGGGTTCGTTGAAGGTTGCGCTGTTCAGTACGCTGATGTGCCTGGTGATCGGTTTTCCGATGGCCTATGCCATTACCAAGGCAAGCAAGGAAGCACAGAACGTGCTGATGCTGCTGATCATGATGCCGACCTGGACCGCGATCCTGATCCGCGTTTATGCGTGGATGGGCATCCTCAGCAACAACGGCCTGCTCAACGGCTTTTTGATGTGGACCGGGCTGACCGATCACCCGATCGAGATCCTCAACACCAACACCGCCGTCTATATAGGGGTCGTTTACGCTTACCTGCCGTTCATGATCCTGCCGCTGTACGCCAACCTGGTCAAACACGACCAGAGCCTGCTGGAAGCGGCATCGGATTTGGGTTCGAGCACCTTCAACAGCTTCTGGAAAATCACCGTGCCGTTGGCAAAGAACGGCATCATCGCCGGGTGCATGCTGGTGTTCATTCCGGTGGTCGGTGAGTTCGTGATTCCGGAGCTGTTGGGCGGTCCCGAGACCCTGATGATCGGCCGAGTGCTGTGGCAGGAGTTCTTCAATAACCGCGACTGGCCGGTGGCGTCCGCCCTGGCGGTGGTGATGCTGTTGATTCTGATCGTGCCGATTCTGCTGTTCAACCGCAGCCAGGCCAAAGAGATGGAGGCACGGGGATGAAACGCTTCGGATTTTCAAAGTTCATGCTGGTTTTCGGCCTGTCGTTTATCTACCTGCCGATGCTGATCCTGGTGATCTACTCGTTCAACGCCTCCAAGCTGGTGACGGTGTGGGGTGGCTGGTCGTTCAAGTGGTACGCCGGCCTGCTCGACAACTCGCAACTGATGGGCTCGGTGGTGCGTTCGCTGGAAATCGCCTGCTACACCGCGATTGCCGCGGTGGCGCTGGGGACATTGGCTGCATTCGTGCTGACCCGCGTCACGCGCTTCAAGGGCCGCACGCTGTTCGGTGGCCTGGTGACCGCGCCGCTGGTGATGCCGGAAGTGATCACCGGTCTGTCGTTGTTGCTGCTGTTCGTGGCGATGGCGCAGTTGATCGGCTGGCCGATGGAGCGTGGCATCGTCACGATCTGGATCGCCCACACCACGTTTTGTGCCGCCTACGTTGCAGTGGTAGTCTCCGCGCGCCTTCGCGAGCTGGACCTGTCCATCGAGGAAGCGGCCATGGACCTGGGTGCGAAACCGTTCAAGGTGTTTTTCCTGATCACCATCCCGATGATCGCGCCGTCACTGGCGGCCGGCGGCATGATGTCGTTTGCCCTGTCGCTGGATGACCTGGTATTGGCAAGCTTCGTCTCGGGCCCGGGTTCCACCACCCTGCCGATGGAAGTGTTCTCGGCGGTGCGCCTGGGCGTGAAGCCGGAGATCAATGCCGTGGCCAGCCTGATCCTGTTGGCCGTGTCGATCGTGACCTTCATGGTCTGGTACTTCAGCCGCCGTGCCGAAGCCAGCCGTAAACGGGCGATCCAGGAAGCGATGGACCAGACCGCCAGCGAATCCTGGCAACAACCGAAAAAGCCAATGGTCGGAGCAACGGCCTAGCACCACCCCCTGTAGGAGCGAGCATGCTCGCGATGGACGTCAACGATGTCGCGGGAAACCTGAATCAACGCGGCGTCCTTGAGTTTTTCGTCGGAACGCCGCCCGGAGCAGGCTCGCTCCTACAAGGATTTGAATAAGAAAAGATATGGAGTTGTACCGATGAAAATGTTTGGCAGGACTCTGCTGACACTGTCCTTATTGGGCGCGATCGCCTCGGGCGCCCAGGCCAATGACAAGGTTCTGCGCGTCTATAACTGGTCGGATTACATTGCCCCGGACACCGTCAAGAAGTTCGAAGACGAGACCGGCATCCGCGTGACCTACGATGTCTTCGACAGTAACGAAACCCTTGAAGCTCGCTTGCTGGCGGGCAAGTCCGGCTACGACATCGTCGTGCCGTCCAACAGTTTCCTGGCCAAGCAGATCAAGGCCGGGGTCTATCAGGAGCTGGACAAGTCGAAGCTGCCCAACTGGCAGAACCTCAATCCGGTGCTGCTGAAAAACGCCTCCGCCAGCGACCCGGACAACGCCCATGCCTTCCCGTACATGTGGGGCTCGATCGGCATCGGCTTCAACCCGCAGAAGGTCAAGGAAGTGCTTGGCGCCAACGCCCCGACCAACTCCTGGGACCTGCTGTTCAAACCGGAAAATGCTGAAAAACTCAAAGCCTGCGGCATCAGTTTCCTCGACTCGCCCACCGAGATGATCCCGGCCGCCCTGCACTACCTGGGCTACCCGGTGAACGACAAGGACAAGGCGCAAATCGCCGAAGCCGAAGCACTGTTCATGAAAATCCGCCCATCGGTGGCGTACTTCCATTCCTCGAAGTACATCTCGGACCTGGCCAACGGCAACATCTGCGTGGCCGTCGGTTACTCCGGCGATGTGCTGCAGGCCAAGGCTCGCGCCCAGGAAGCCGGGGACAAGGTGAAGATCGACTACAGCATCCCGAAAGAAGGCGCCGGCAGTTTCTACGACATGGTCGCCATCCCGCGCGATGCCGCCAACGTCGAGAACGCCTACCTGTTCATGAACTTCCTGATGCGCCCGGACATCATTGCCGAGATCACCAACAACATCGGCTACAGCAACGCCAATGCGGCCGCAACGCCGTTGGTGGATGAGGCGATTCGCAATGAGCCGGGCTCGTATCCGCCCGAAGCGGTGATGGCAACCTTGTATGCCATTCCTGACCAGCCGATTGCGGTACAGCGGATCATGACCCGGGGTTGGACCAAGGTGAAACTCGGCCAGTAACCCTACTGAGGATCGTTCCCACGCGCTGCGTGGGAACGATCACATCGCAGCACCATTACATTCATGCAGCGCCTTACCACCGCTGCATCCCTCACCTGGCTCCTCGGTTAAGGTGAAGTTTGGCGCCCTCGGGCGCCTTTTTTTTGGATCAAACACCGCCCAACGGCCACTCGGCCAACGCCCGATAGCGGCCCTTGTGCGATTCGAACAACGCAAAGCGATCAGCACGCAGGACAAACTCGGGTGGCGTGGCGGACTCCGGCACCGGCGCCCGATAGTCACGCGCCAGGGTCAAATGCGGGCGAAATTCCCGTGGCGCATCTTCCAGGCCAAAGGGCAACATGGCCTGCTCCAGGTCATACACCAGCCGCAACAACGCGGGCGATGCCTGCCCGGGTGCCAACACCAAGACCCCTGCCCTGCGCCAGACATCCAGTCGATCGAGCTCCACGGTCAAGCGTTCGCCCGGCGTTCGCACAGACGCGGCAGCCGTGCAGATATCGGCAATCTGCGCGATCGCGACCGCCCCCAGAAACTTCAAGGTCAAATGAAAGTTCTCGACCGGCACCGCACGCCCGCTGCGCAGTTGCAAGGCGCTGCGCCACTGGGCGATGGCCTTGCGTTGCGCCGGCGCGCAGCCGAGCGCGAAAAACAAGCGCTTGAACGGCTCATGGGTTTCGTCATTCATGCCAGATATCTCTGCCGGAAATAACCTGAGTCTACAACCTGCAAGGCCGCTTCTGGCGTCTGCCGGCATGCACGTTATAGTTGATGCAAGCGAACCAACCGGAGGGAAGCATGCGACAGATCCTCAGTAAGGAACCCTGGTGGGCCAAGCCCCCTGAACCCGGTCAGGACGAGCTCAAGCTGGAATGGGGCTGGCTGGTGCATTACAGCGAAGGCGAGCCGCGTTTCGAGTTTGTCCGCGAGCGACCGACCGATGACGAAATCCGCAACCGCAAGAGTTGCCGGATCACCCCGGCGGCGGAGTGAGCCGGCGGTTCGGATCAAGCCTTCACGATCATTTCGAAACCGCCGAAAATCATCCTTTGACCGTCGAATGGCATGGGATTGACGTCCGGTTGCACCCGCGGATCGCTCATCAGTTTCGCCATCCCGGCGTCGCGCGTGGGCTTGTCCGGCCAGACGATCCAGGAAAACACCACGGTTTCGTCCTCTTTTAGTTTCACCGCCATGGGAAACGAGGTCACCTTGCCGTCAGGCACGTCGTCGCCCCAGCACTCGGCGAGGCTGAGCGCGCCGTTCTCGATGAAAATGGCAGCGGCCATCTCGGCGTGCTTGCGGAATTTTTCGCGGTTGGCAGTGGGTACGGCAATGACAAAGCCATCAACATAGGACATGAGGTTCTCCTTGGGTCATGGGTTGATCTGTTGATTAGTCGACTGGGTCGGGCTCCAATCGACAGACCCTGGGTCCGTACCGACCGACGGTTGGGCGCTTTGCGCCAGGCTCCCCTCTATCTGCGAGGCCATGTACAAGGTGCCTGCCATCACGCCGGTAGTCGGGTTCTGCAGCAGCTTGGTCCAGGCCTTGTCGAATGTGTTGCCCAGGCTGCTGCGGATCAACGCTTCGCTGTCCGGTCGGTCGTTGGCCTGGATGATCGCCCGAACGCCCGCGACGCCGACGGAAATCAACGCGCCGGCCAACTTGCCCGCTGCCGCCGCAACCGCGCTGGCCGCCCCGCGCGGGGCCATCTCGGCTTCAATGCGTTGACTGGCGCGCTTGGCTACCGGTGCCATGGCGGTGTCCGTCGAGCCTACACCCTTGTCGCCACCGGCTTTGTGGACCTTGTCGACCAGCGCGGCGTACGCCGGCAACGCGCTCAACTGCTCAGCGTGCACCACCTGGAACAGCGAGGCGTCCCTGGCGGGTGGCGGCCCGAGGGCAATCGCGGGAATTTTGCGGATGCGACCATTGAGCTGAGCCATCGGCACGCCATGACGTTGGGAAATTTTCTGCAGTTCTTCCTTCATTATGTCCAGGTAGAACGCCGCTGCCAGGGTGAGAATCGCATCCGGATCCACCTCAAGCGCCGCCGGAGCCAGCACCTTTTCCTGGTACTTCTCCAGCAGATACGCTGCCAGGCGTTTCTCCGTGGCATCCTGCTCGCCCTTGGCACTGATGGTGTACCAACTGACCTTCATCGATAACCATTCCTGGGTCCAGTAACTGCTGAACCAGGGGATGAAGTTTTCTTCGGTCAGCTGATATACCCGGGTGCGCCAGTAATCCATGGCGCCGTGGGCGTAGATTTTGGCCTGTTCGGTGGCCGACTGCGACGCATCGATAATCTCCCGATCCACCTGCTGCCAGGTGCTTGGAGAAATCATGATTTGCGGCACCTCCACCGGCGCAGGCGGAGCCGTGACGCATCCCGCCAACACTACCAGCACGGCGACGATCAGCGAACGAAGGTTCAAGATCGCGGCTCCTGAAGTGTGAGCCGAACGGGAGGTTCGGCGCTCTGAGGCCCCTGGTTTGAGTATAGGTGGCGGCGGTTAGCCGCTCAGAATTGATGGTGCTCTTGAGGCCGCCATCGCGTGCAAGCCCGCTCCCACAATGGTTACAGGTGTACACAACAATCGTGTTCCAACCCAATCCCCTGTAGGAGCGGGCTTGCCCGCTATGGGGCCATCAGAAACACCCACAACGTCAGACCATCACTCCCATCGATATTCACCATCGCCACGATTGCCTTCCGCCAGCCGACCGTCAGCGTAGGATCAACTTCAACCCAACACAAAACCCTGTAGCGGAGGGTCGAACCATGCTGATCCATCTCCTGACCTGCCTGGCCCTGACGGCCTTCACGTTAAGCGTATTCGGCTGGTTCTTTCTCTCTGAGGAGCGCACGTCATGATCACCAACGTCACCTTGGCCGTGAGCTTTCCGGTGTTCGGCAACAACTACTACTCGCAGCAATTCGAGTCTCGTAAGGTATTGACCCTGATGTTCGACGAAAAATTCGAGGCACTGCTGATTCCGGCAGCCGGTCATCACTTCAATAACGAAGTCATCGGTCTCAACGATCAGTTCCGCTTTCTCAATGACGTATTGGCCGAGCACCTGCTGGCAACCGAAGTCGCCTCTAGCGCCCGCCGGCATCAATACTTCTGAGAAGCTGACCCAGCCCCTCGGCAAAACAGGTCGGCTTTTCCAACGAAAAATGCCTCAGCAATCGACTGTTTTCGGCGCGCGAGTGCCTGATGTCACCGGATCGCGGCGCATCGTAGGTCAGCGAAAGCGGCCAACCCAGCAGTTCGCCCAGCATCGTCGCCAGATCGTTCAAGCTGGTGGAGCGGTTAAACCCGACATTGATCGGTTCATTACGCGGTTTTGATTCAGTGACCGCCTGTACCAGGATCTTGACCAGATCATTGACATAGACGAAGTCCCTTGTTTGCTCTCCATCACCATAAACGGTGATGGGGAGTTTTTTTTGTGCCCGTTCGCTGAAAATACTGATGACGCCGGAATAAGGCGACGAAGGATCCTGGCGCGGTCCATAAATATTGAAGAAGCGCAGGATGACCGGTTCCAGTCCGTGTTGGCGTCGATAGAAATCAAGGAAGTGTTCGCTGGCCAGCTTGTCGGCGGCATAGGGCGTCAGGGGATTTTTTGGCGTGTCTTCATTGATCGCGGTGCCTTCGCCGTTGTTGCCGTAAATCGCCGCGCTGGAGGCGTAGACCACTCGTTTTATACCCGCCTCGCGCATGGCTTCACAGATATTGAGCGTGCCGACGAAGTTGCTCTGGTGCGTGGCGATCGGGTCGTCGACCGAGGCCTGCACCGACGCCACCGCCGCCAGGTGGACCACCGCGGTACAGTCTTTCATGGCGCGCGCCACCGTCGGCGCATCGGCGACGTCGCCCACGACCAACGTCAGATGACAACGATCAATCGGCAAATTGGATAATTTTCCGGTGGAAAGATCGTCCAGGACCCGAACGCTGTAACCGTGTTCGAGCAGGGCTTCGACAAGGTGCGAGCCGATGAAGCCGGCGCCACCGGTAACCAGAATTCGCTCAGCAGTCATCATTATTGAGCCTCCGATACGCGGGTGCTGGGGTTTTGTGGTCGATCCATTGCAATCAAGTCCCCTAATTGGTTGATGAACTCACGGCTGTCACTGAGCAGTTGTGGCCAGTCAGTGGGAAAACGAACATTCAACGGCAATTGATCAATGCGCCAACGAGGCGACAGCGGCTGATCAAACCGCGCGGCGACCTGCAAGCCCATTTCGCTGGCAGCGAACGGCCCGCGCAATACTGTTGGCGTGCGACCGGCGCTGTCGACTGCCTGGACCACATGAGCGCTCAACCACTCGCCGTCCGGCATGCGTACCCGCAGCGGTTGACCAATAGCGGCGTAGCTGATGTTCAACGGTTCCAGATAAATCCACAGCAGCGGGTCTTCCAGTCGCTCGATGCGCATCAGCAATGTGCCAGCACCGACGTTCTCGCCGGGATTGACCAGTACTTCCGCCACGCGTCCACTTTGCGCGGCGTTGATCGGTAGCGCGGCAAGGCGAGTCTTCAACCACTGTTGCTCGGCCTGCTGTTGGATAACATCGCGCTCAACGCTCAACGGCGCCTGGTTAGCCAATTGTTCACGGCGCTCGAATGCCAGCAGGTCCGCCCTGAAACCGTCGAGTTCGGATTTGGCCGTCAACACTTCACCGGGAGACACAGCACCTCGATAAACCAGGTCTTCGAGCACCTTCACCCGCTCCTGCGCGCGGCCTATGCGGGTCTGCAGCAATGCCCGTTCACTGCCGCCCAATTTGGTATTGAGCGCAGGCTTGGTATTGGTCGGCATGGCGGCCAGTTGCGATAGCCTGGCGCGCCATTCCGGGTTGTCGAGATTGACCAAGGGCTGGTCAGCCCGGACCTGATCACCGGCCTTGACGAACAGTTGCTCGACCCGACCGGTATCACGCGCCCGCACCTCAAGAATCGGCAGGCGCAACTGCGCCGGCGCATCGATCATCAGCATGCCGTAGGCCAACTTGCCACCCAGCCAGATCAACGGGCTGGCGACCAACAGCAGGATCAGGTACCAGCGCACGCGAAAGGCCATGCGTTTGCCCGGCGCGTAGAGTACGGTCAAACCCTGCTCCTGAGTCGGACTCAATTCTTTACGACTATCGAAACGAATCTTCATGACGGCTCACCGTTTTGGAAAGTCTCGCCAGGCTTGCCAGTCGATGCCGGCAATCCCCAGGGGTTGCAGTTGCTCACGCCAGACATTGCTCTGGTGTTGCAACTGTTCGGTCGACGCGCCGGCCCAGGATTCCGTGGCATCCAGTTGCGGCTCCGTGCTTTGGGCGAGGCGAAATTGCAGTTCGGGCCAGCGCCGGGCGATCTGCTCGGCCATGCGTGCGCTGTTTTTCGGGTTGCGGGTATAAATCATCAGGCTGATCTGGCGCACACCGGCGGCGGGAAGCCCGCATGGCACACAGGTTTGTCCGGGCTTGGTCTCGGCGAACCAGCGATGATGGCTGGAAATCTCGACCGGCCAAGGGCTCTCCCGGGATGCCGCACGCAAGGTATCGAGCAAGTCCTTCAAATGCTGGTCAGGCACAGGCACGCCCAACTGTTCGACCTCCAGGTCAAGGTGCAGGCTGGTAAATGAAAGCCCTTTGAGCTTGTCCAGCAGCTCGGTGAGCTGGTGGCGCTCCTGCGGCTTCATCCATTCAGGATCGCCCAGCAACAGGCTCACCTGCAGCCCCTCGCCGGCTGCCTCCTGCAGCAATTGCTCAAGGCGCTGGCGCGTAGTGGCGAAGTCCTTGAACTGCGCGCCCTTGAGGCCAAGATAAATCTTGTCCATGCCGGCTCTGCGCAGGGCCGTCAGTTCTGCCGCCCGATGCCCCGGATCGAGCAAAGCCTCACTGTCCCATACATAGCTGGCCTGGGACCATTTTTGCGCCTGTGCCGCTTCAAGCGTCATGGGTTGTACCGCCAGCATCACCGTGAGCATCCACAGCGACGCGGCCAGAAGTATCGAGCGCATGTCAAAACCTCGTGGCGCGTTTAAGCACCCACCATGGCGCCATCGAGCTTTCTTCATGGCCGCGACGAAATATCTCGTTGAGCATGGCCACGACGCTCCAGCACCGCAGGAGTAGCATGAACATCGGAAACAGAGGCACCAGCAACCCCAGCACCATGTCCTGTCGAGGCCGGTCGGAGACCATCACCAGCATGGCTGCGAACATCAGCAGGGTGATCAACAGGTACAGCAGGTAGATCAGCGCGAACAGGAACAACAGTGTCTTGCCCGGCAGGATGAACAGCGCCAGCAAGGTATAAATGAAGATGACGAACGGCAGCACCAACTGAAAGAAGAAGCCCGTGATCAGGATCATCACAAAGGTGGGCCAGCCCAATAAAGTGGGGCTGATGTTGCGGTTGTGTTTTCTGATGTAGAGAAAAAACAGATCGCCATCCCAGCGCAGGCGCTGCATCAGAAACTGACGCAGAGTCGCCGGCGCATCGGTGTGCCCCACCGCTTCCGGCTCGAAGGGAATCTTCAGGTCATGACGCTTGAAGTAGCTCTTGATGCGCAACGTCAAGTCCAGGTCCTCGGCGGTGTGGGTGTTCCAGCCGCCGATCTTCACCAAAAAACTGCGACGGAACGCGCCAAAGGCGCCGGAAACGTTGTTGACCAGGTTCCATTCCGCCAGGCCGATTTTCGACATATGGATCGACAGCAGGTACTCCAGCGCCTGCATCGCCGTCACCCAGGAGCTCCAGACGTTGCGCACCCGCAGGCTGCCGGCGACAGCAGGTACTTTGGGATCCTCGAAATGCCGCACGATGGAGGCGACCATGTTGTTGTCGAAGGAGGTATCTCCATCGAGCGCCATCACGATTTCGCCGCCGGCAAGCGACAGGCCGGCGTTGAGGGACGATACCCTGCCACCCCTTTGCCATTTGGCGATTGGCCGTAAATGACGCTTGGGGTACAACTGCGGGTCTACATGGAAATTGCGAACGGCGCTGAGTGTGGCCTGGTTCACCGTGGCGCCATCCACCACCGGGATCATCTCGATGTGGCCGCCATAGGTTTGCTCGCAAAGGCTTAACAGCGTGGTCTGAACGTCCATGCCCTCGCTGTAGCAGGTAATGATGCAAGAGACCTTGGGTCGGTAAATACTGATCTTCGGAACACTGGTACGCCGACGGGTGAACCAGCGCAGTACGCCCAGCAACACGATGATGATCATGGGCAATTCGAACAGGATGAACGCTGGAAAAAGCATGTAGAACAAGCGGCTCAATCCATCCGGTCCCGCGAGCGCGCTGAGTGCGCTCAAGACTTGCTCCAGGAATGGGCTCATGGATTATCCCCCAACTCACCGGCCAAACGTGCAAGTAAAAGCTCGCCATCCTCCTGATCAAGAAGATCCTGGGGCGCGGTAATGCTGACCACACGCAAGGTGATGTCGCTGACTTCCGGCGCCGAGAAGAGTTCGGCGACCCGAGCCATGCGCTGCTTGACGATTTCCAGCCCCTTCTCGTCGGTATGGGGAAGCATGATCCAGAAGAACTCTTCGGTACTGCGCGAGCAGCGGTCCGTTTCCCTGACAGTTTCCTTCAAACGATCGGCCACGCTATCGATAAAGGCATGGCCGCGCTGTTCACCCAGGTGCGACAACGTACCGGCCAGGTTGACAAAGCGCAGGCCGATCAGTGAGAACTCAGGCACCGGGTGGCGGCGCACAATCTGCATCTGCCAGGTCAGCAAATCATAGAAGTCCTTGCCACCTAACAGACTGAGCCGACCGAAATGCTCAACCGACTTTTCACTGAACTCCTGGCGGCAACGGAATCGCCCGGCTTCGGACAGGCGAAAATCCCTGACTTCCCGTATGCGCAACTTGTCGGGTGTGTGTGACAGGCCGCAATCCAGGCAGCGCGCCTGCACCTCGGCATCGACAAAAAAAGCCTGACACGACCGGCAACGATAATTCTCCATCGGGCGGTCGTAATCGCTACCAATGTGGCGCAGCCGATTCAAGCAGTTGGGGCACAGCAACACCCCGTCCTTGAGAAATGACTCCTGTGCGCCAACATGACCACAGGTAAAACAATGCAATGAAGGTTGCCGTGCAATGTCCATGGCGTGACATTCGGTACACACATCAATGTAATTGAGGCGGCCCGAACCACAATCCGAACAGAGCCGGACGCGATCCACCAGAACCCCCTCTTCCAGCCAGTCCTGTTGCACCATCAGGCTGAGCCAGACGAACGCGTTGACCTGCTCGCTGTCTGCCAAGGCGTCCAGCAACGGATAACGATAGTGTTGAGGCACCTCCGGATCGCGTAAGGCAAGCAACTGAGCGCCTTCGCGCAACCACAGCCAGGAAAGCACCCGGCTTTCAAAACGTTCGGGGGCCGAGCCTTGTTCGAACAGCCTGAAGCGTTCCTGCCACACGCTCCAGAGCCTTTTTATTTCGCTGGTTTCAACGGGACACGCGCCATCGCCCAAGGCTTCACACCAGCCATCCTGATCACGGCAGCAGAAAATCAGCGTGTAGCGGTAAGGGGCAAGCGTGCGCAATTTTCGTAGCACTTTGCCGGCATACGCGGCTGGCATGTCCAGCAGCACCACATCAAATGCTTCGGCAGCCAGCAAGCTGCCCAGATCGGTAAAGTGCTCAAGCTCTGGAAGATTCAAGCTTGGAACTCTGTTACCGAATATCGCAACCCTGGGGTTTGAAGTCGGCATGACGCACGTCCTCTACAAACAGACAAGTGCGGTTAATTGGAGGAAGGAACACTAGCATCACATCTGCGAAGTGTCAGTTTTTATAGTCAAGTTATTTTTTGACTCGGCCAGCGCCAAAAATTCGTCGCCATTCGTCGTTAATTTCTCAAGCGGTATTCATCAGACAGGCGGTGCCTGCAACACAAACCAATTATTATAAAAAACATTTAAAATCAATAATTTAAAAATTGTAACCAAGAACAATCCCTATCAATCGAAACTACCGGCGAGCATGGAACATTGATAGTTCCAAACGCCCCAATTGCGACTGAGAGACTCTTCCAATTACTCAGAAAAACTTCCCAACACACTACGACCCATGAATACCGCAATCAATCTTATAAGTTCAAATTTTTTATATCATCGCAACCAAGACATATAACCAAACTAAAACATATCCGCACACAGTTACAACAATGATACAGCCATTACTTTAATATCAAATCAGGTAAATACAAGTGAATAGGTCGTCAATCAGAAGTACAAACTTCCCGCAGACAGCCACGCAGCCATCGATGCACTGGATCGGCATTCAGTCGGGGATGCCAGATCATGGCCAGGAAAAACGGGGGCAGTGACACTGGCAGTGCAAAGCTGTGCATGCCGGACCGCAGATTGGTGGTGTGCCGCTCGGGCACACTGGCAACAAGATCGCTGGATCGGGCAAGCGCCAGCGCCGTCGAGAATCCGGCGACCATGGTCGCGATGTGCCGTTGCAACCCGAGCAACTCCAGGGCTTCGTCAATCGCCCCCTTGTCCAATCCTCGCCGTGACACGCTGATGTGGCTGTACGTGGCATAACGCGCGGGCGTTATCTCGCCATCGCACAGCGGGTGCCCCGTGCGCACCACGCCGATGAAACGATCGCGGAACAATCCGTGGGTAAGCAGTTCCGGGCTTGCGGCCTGGCCCACCACACCCGTTTCCAGATCGACCGTGCCGGCGCGCAGTGCAGCGCTGTCCTTGTCGGGCTTGTGCATGAAGCGCAGGCGTATGGCCGGTGCTTGTTCGGCGACGCGGGCGATCAAGGCGGCGCCGAAGTTTTCGACAAAGCCTTCGCTGGTGCGCAAGGTGAAGGTGCGCGACACGTGCATGAGGTCGGGTTGCTCGGCCGGGCGCAGCATCGCTTCTGCCTCCTGCACAAGCTGACCGACCCGCTCGCGCAACTCCAGCGCGCGCGGAGTAGGCACCAGGCCGCGGCCGGCCCTGACCAGCAGCGGATCGCCGGTGGTTTCGCGCAATCGCGCCAGCGCCCTGCTCATCGCCGACGGGCTCAAGCGCAGGCGTTTGGCGGCGCGGGCGACACTGCCTTCTGCCAGCAGCGCGTCGAGGGTAATCAGCAAGTTGAGATCGGGTATGGACATGCGTGGCCTCATGGTCGGCAGATATGGCGCTGCATGCACGTATCAAGTGCAATTCGTGCGCCTTCCGCCATGTTAGGCCTGGGCGTAGATTTCTGGTAGCTCCAATCGGGAGTGGCCAGAGAGGAGAACATCATGAATGACGGATCTGCAGTCGCGGCAGTTGCTCAACAGTCGCCTTCGGTGAAGGGGGCGTTGGTCAGCCTGTCGCTGGCGATGTTGCTGTCTTCGCTGGGCACCAGCATCGCCAACGTCGGCCTGCCATCCTTGGCCCAGGCATTCAGTGCGTCCTTTCAACAGGTGCAGTGGGTCGTCATCGCCTATCTGCTGGTCATTACTACCTTGATCGTCAGCGTCGGTCGATTCGGTGATCTGGTCGGTCGACGCCGCCTGTTGCTGTGCGGTATTGCCCTGTTCACATCAGCGTCGGCCTTGTGCGGCCTGGCGCCCAACCTTGGCCTGCTGATCGCTGCCAGGGCGCTGCAAGGCCTGGGCGCGGCAATCATGATGGCGCTGACCTTGGCGCTTGTCGGCGAGACGGTGGCCAAGGGCAAGACCGGTGGCGCCATGGGCCTGCTGGGGACGATGTCGGCCATTGGCACCGCGCTGGGCCCGGCGCTCGGCGGTGTGCTGATCGGCGAATTCGGCTGGCGCTCGATGTTCCTCATCAGTGTGCCCCTGGGAATGGCGACATGGCTGCTCGCGCAACGCTACTTGCCCGATGATCGCCCGGCGCAATCCGCGCGTACGGGGTTCGATCCAGCAGGCACGCTGTTGCTGGCCCTGAGCCTCGCCGCCTATGCCCTGGCCATGACCCTTGGACGCGCGCACTTCGGCCTGCCGAATATCGTCCTGCTGCTGGCGGCCTGCCTGGGTCTCGGATTATTCGTGCGGGTTGAATCGCGGGTCCCGGCACCCCTGGTGCGCCTGGCCTTGTTTCGCGACAGCCGCCTCAGCGGCAGCCTCGCCATGAGCCTGCTGGTGACCACCGTGATGATGGCCACGCTGCTGGTCGGGCCGTTCTACCTCTCACAGACCCTGCGGTTGTCGGCAATGGAGATCGGCCTGGTGTTGTCGGTCGGGCCGCTGGTTGCCGCGCTGACCGGGGTGCCCGCCGGGCGCATCGTCGACCGTTGCGGAGCCCCTGGCATGACCCTCGCCGGGCTCTTGGGCATGGCGCTGGGCTGCTTGATGTTGTCGCTCGTGCCCGAGTCGTTCGGCGTGGGCGGCTACCTCGCCCCCATGGTCGTCCTCACCCTGGGCTATGCGGTGTTTCAGACCGCCAACAACACCGCCGTGATGCTCGACGTTGCGCCTGATCAGCGCGGGGTAGTGTCTGGCCTGCTCAACCTTTCGCGCAACCTGGGGCTGGTCACCGGGGCCTCGGCGTTGGGCGCCGTATTCGCCCTGGCCTCAAGGGCGGTCGACATCGGCACCGCGCATCCCCAGGCCATCGCCAGCGGCCTGCGCACGACGTTTCTGGTCGCGCTGGGGCTGATCGTCGTCGCCTGCCTGATCGCGTGGCGCAGGCAGGCTAACCGGCGGTAAAGGCGATTACTGCTCCAGTACCACCAGCGGTGTGTCCTTCTTGACGATGTAGGTCGCCAGTTCCGACGCCTTGCCCTGGCCGACATTCTTGGCCACATGGGCGGTACCGGCGGGGATGTACAAGGAGTCACCGGCCTTGAGCGTAACGGCCGGTTGCCCTTCGAGCTGATACTCGAAGGTGCCGTCGATGACGTAGGCCACTTCCACCCCGGGGTGCGAGTGTTTCGGCGACACCACGCCCGGGTCGAAATCAACGCGCACCTGGATGACTTCGCGCCCGGCGACATCCAGGTCACGGCGCACCAGGTCCGTGCGCTTGAGGCCGGCCTGCCAGTTTTTCGCCGGCGGCTGACCTGCCTCCTGGGCTTGGGCAAGGCCGGTGAAAGCGGTCAATGTTGCAGTGACGAGGGCAACGCCGAGCAGGCCTGCAACGTAGCGGGTGGGGGTTCGGGACATGCTGATTCTCCGGTGTGCGTTAGGTAAAAACCGTTAGGGGGCGGTCTCATTACGCACTCGCCGTGTAACGCCTTCGTGTCCTGTCACCCCGGTTTTTGTATGCGACTGTAGCTTTGTGAATGGCGGATACGTTGCGATACGCCTTGCGGATGATCGGGAACTTGGGGTGTAGATCCAGCGCTGCGGTATCGGCCACTTGTGGTTCCGCTCCTACAGCGGGTCACTTTGAAAAGCGGAACGCCGCCCGGGCTGTAGGAGCGAACATGTCGAATCCTCGCACCGTCGCTATGGAGGTCAACGATGACGCGGCCTGTCTGGATGTATGCGTTGTCTGGACGTTTTCGCGAGCAGGCTCGCTCCCACAATTGGATCGCGGACAGATCTGCAATCAGGTCGGCTTTAAGGCCGCCTCGCTGTTGCTTTGGCTTTTGATGTTCTTGCCTCCTCACGCCCTGAGCCTGTCCGTCAATCTGTGACTACCTCCATCGGCGCCTCTACCAACGTTGATCCGCGTCATCGTTGACGACCATCGTCGGAACGCCGCCCGGACCATGCTCGCTCCTACAGGCTCTTCCAAGTGACTCGCCGTAAGGGCGAAACCTTAGGTGGCCGTTACCGCAGGAATGGATAGGTACACAGTCAACAAAATCCAGGTCAGTTGCCAGGACGTCTTCGCCAACAAGTCTGCACGCCGCACCGCTGGCTAGCTCCTACAATGCTTGTGCGCCGCCCCTTTCCCTGGTTCTGCAGCCGCTGGTGGAACCGACCATTCGCGGACCTAATTGGGCCCTGCTGACCCATCGTGATAGCGAGAACAGTGCGCGAAGCTTCAGCGATTGGTTGCTGCGCCAGCTGCAAGCCCAAGACCCGGAAACGGGTAGTGGGAACAATGGCCCGTAACCCTTACAATCGCCGCACTTCGTCTACCCTCAACAAGCACCTGACGGCTATCCATGCGTGTCAGGCGCTTGCACATATTTGCGCTAATGAACCGGAGAACTTCCATGCTCAAACGCACCCTGGCCTTGGCTGTCGGCTTGACCCTGTCGCTGTCCACCCTGCTGGCGCAGGCGGCCGACACCCTGAAGGTCAGCGCCATTCCGGATGAAGCCCCCACCGAACTGCTACGCAAGTTCCAGCCCCTGGGCAGTTACCTGGAACAGCAATTAGGCATGAAGGTCGAGTTCGTGCCGGTCAGCGACTACCCGGCCGTGGTCGAGGCGCTGGCCACTGACCGGATCGACATGGCTTGGCTGGGGGGGTTCACCTTCGTCCAGGCGCGCCTGAAGACAGGCAATGCCATTCCCTTGGTGCAGCGCGAACAGGATGCCCAGTTCACCAGCAAGTTCATCACCGCCGACCCGAACGTCAAGTCCCTCGCCGACCTCAAGGGCAAGACCTTCGCCTTCGGTTCGGTGTCCTCGACGTCTGGCAGCTTGATGCCGCGCTATTTCATGCTGCAGGACGGCATCAAGCCGGAAACGTTCTTCAGTCGCGTGGGCTACTCCGGGGCCCATGACGCCACCGTTGCCTGGGTCCAGGCGGGCAAAGTCGACGCCGGTGTGCTGAACGCCAGCGTCTGGGAAAAACTGGTCAAGGCCGGCAAGGTCGACACCAATAAGGTCAAGGTCTTTGCCACCACCCCGGCCTACTACGACTACAACTGGACCGTGCGCGGTACCCTCGACCCGGCGCTGGCGGCAAAGATCAAGGCCGCCTTCCTCGCCCTCGATCCGGCGAACCCCGAGCAAAAAGCGATCCTGGACTTGCAGGCGGCCAGTCGTTTCATCGAGACCAAGCCTGAGAACTACAAGGGCATCGAGGAAGCCGCACGCGCCGCCGACCTGCTCAAATGACCTTGCACCTGACCCGGGTCAGCCTCACCCACGCCAATGGCGTACAGGCATTGCGCAGCCTGGACCTGCACATCGATGCCGGTGAACAGGTCGCCATCATCGGCCCGTCCGGCGCTGGCAAGTCGAGCCTGCTCAACGTCCTCGCCACCGGCCTGCGCCCTGGCAACGGCGAATTGCAGGTGCTGGGTGAACAGCCCTGGCATCTGTCGGCGCGCCAGCGCCAACGCCTGCGCGCGCGTATCGGCCTGGTGCATCAAGCACCGCCGCTGCCACCGCGCCAGCGGGTGATCACTGCAGTGCTGGCGGGAAAAATCGGCCAATGGGGATTGGGCAAGAGCCTGTTGAACCTGGTGCATCCGCTGGATGTTCCGGGGGCTCGCGCGGCATTGGCCAGGCTGGACCTGCACGACAAGCTCTTCACCCAGTGCCAGCAATTGTCCGGCGGTCAACTGCAACGCGTGGGCATCGCCCGGGTGCTGTACCAGGCCCCCGAGGTATTGCTGGCCGACGAACCGGTGTCGGCCATGGACCCGGTGCTGGCCGGCCATACGCTCAAGGTCCTCTGCGAGCATGCGCGCGAGCACGCCGTGACCCTGGTCGCCAGCCTGCACGCGGTGGACCTGGCGCTGGCGCACTTCTCGCGGATCATCGGCTTGCGTGACGGGCAGATCCTCTTCGACCTGCCGGCCAACGCCGTCGACCGCGAGCAGCTCGATGCACTCTACGCCAACGAACAGTTGCAGCCCTCACCGCCCCCGGTCCTCCCCTTGAGTGTGCAGATTCCCCGATGCTGAGCCGTGACACCCGTGACCCCGCCGCCCGACCACGCCTGCTCCTAAGCCTGTTGGCGATTGCCCTGTTGTGGCCGGGCTTGCGCTTGAGCGAACTGGACCTGAGTGTGTTGCTGGCCAGTGACAACCGGGGCGAGATGGGCCGCTTTGTCGCGACCTTCTGGCCGCCCGCCCATGGCGCCGAATTCCTCGAGCTGTTGTGGCAAGCCACCTTGCAGACCCTGGCCATCGCCACGGCCGGCATGGCGCTGGCGCTGCTCCTGGCGATCCCCGCCAGCCTGCTGGCCAGCCGCGCGCTGTCGTTGTCGGCTGCATCCCGCGCCGGTCGCCCGAGCCAGTGGGGGCAACTGCTGCGCTGGCCGGTGCGCGGCGTGCTGATTTTCCTGCGCAGCGTGCCGGAAATCGTCTGGGCGCTGCTGTTCGTGCGCGCCGTTGGCCTGGGCCCGACGGCCGGGGTCCTGGCCATTGCGATTACCTACAGTGGCATGCTGGGCAAGGTCTACGCGGAAATCTTCGAGTCGGTCGACCAACGCCCCGCCCACGCGTTGCTGCAAGCCGGCAGTGGTCGGCTGGCGGCATTCAGCTACGGGATCCTGCCCAATGTCGCGGCGGAATTGTTGTCGTACACGGTGTACCGGTGGGAATGCGCCATTCGCGCTTCGGTGGTGATGGGCTTCGTCGGGGCCGGTGGCCTGGGCCAGCAAATCGACCTGTCGATGCGCATGTTCGCCGGCGGTGAGGTGGCCAGCCTGTTGCTGACCTTCCTCGTCCTGGTGCTGTTCGCCGATCAGTTGAGCAGGCTGCTGCGCTGGAGGCTGGCATGAAGCGCCTGGTCAACCTGCTGTTGGTGCTGTGCATCGGCACCGCGGTGCTCACTTCGTTCCGCTACCTGGGCATCGACCTCGGTGAACTGGGCGCCAGTGGCAACCTGAAACAGATGGCCGCCTATGTGCAGCGCTTTCTCAGCCCGGACCTGAGCACGGGGCATTTGCAGGCCATTGCCCGCGGCGCGCTGGAAACCCTTGCGATGTCAGCCCTGGGCACACTGTTGGCAACCGTGTTCGGCTTGCTGCTGGCGTTGCCCGCGGCGGGTCGATTCGGCTGGCCGTTGCAAGGACTGTCGCGTCTGATTCTCAATGCCTTGCGCGCAATTCCGGAGCTGGTGTGGGCGGTGCTGATGGTCCTGGCCGCCGGGCTCGGCCCCAATGCCGGCACCCTGGCCTTGGCGCTGCACACGACCGGTGTGCTTGGCCGACTGTTTGCCGAAGCACTGGAAAACACCCCGCCCGAACCTGCCGATGCGATTCGCCTTCAGGGGGGCAACGCCATAGGGGCGTTCTGCTATGGCACCCTGCCCAATCTGTTCCCGCAGTTGCTGGCCTATATCCTGTACCGCTGGGAAAACAACATCCGCATGGCCAGCGTGCTCGGTTTCGTCGGGGCCGGTGGCTTGGGACAAATGCTCTACCTCAGCCTCAGCCTGTTCCAGGAGGCCCAGGCCAGCACGGTCATACTGGCGATGCTGGTGTTGGTGTTTGCCGTCGACACCCTGAGCAGCTGGAGTCGCCAGCGCTGGGTGAAAGCCTGAGTTTTTGTATCAATGTGTATTGATCGCCGGCGAACGTACACAGCATTACATATCTCTCGGTTCAGGACACATTTCCATGACATGAAGATGAAACAGTGGGTGGGGCGCACTTCAGCCAGGACTGAAGCCCCCAACCTCAGCAGGAGTCTTGCATGATCAATCAAATAGAATCTGTCCTTTACACCGGCAGGACCGTGACCACTGGCGGCCGTCAAGGCGAATCGCGAAGCGACGACGGCCGCCTGGACATCAAGCTATCCCCGCCCGGTTCTTCCGGTAGCGGCACCAATCCGGAACAGCTGTTGGGTGCGGGCTGGTCGGCTTGCTTCATCGGCGCCATGGGCAAGGCAGCCACTGCGTTGAAGGTGAGCTTGCCGGCTGACGTGAGCGTTGCTACTGAAGTGGACCTGGGCAATACCGGCAATGCCTATTTCCTTCAGGCGCGCCTGAATGTCAGCCTGCCGGGCCTGGACCCTGTGCTGGCCAGGACGCTGGTGGACGCAGCGCATCAGACTTGCCCGTACTCCAAGGCAACCCGTGGCAATATCGATGTCACGATCAACCTGGTATGACAGACAAACAAATGCCCCGGAGTTCGGGGCATTTGATCTTGGCTAGCTGTATATATCCAGCTGCACAAGTCGGCTTCGAGAGCCAAGTAGGTGGCCAGCGCTGGTCTCTGGCTTACGAGGTTTATCAGGACTCCCACAGCAACAGCAATAAGCGCTGTCCTGCTTCACACGGCATAAGGGCTGGATCTCAGCGCGGAGATCTTTCTAACCGTGTACCCTTCGGAGCGCGCCCCACGCGTCCTCGCTATCCGCTTGCGCATCAGTCTGCGTTTTCACCTACAACCTCAGATTAGCAAAACAACCGGCGTGTGGGCCGGTATTTTTAGATCGATTTTTTCCTGTACGCGCCGGCTTGATGGCGAACGCGAATTTACCCACACCTTCCCTGACAGCCCAGCGCCTGCGCATCACCGTTGATCTTTTAACACGCTGCGGGTTTGCCGATTATGCTGCAATAACGCAGCACTCGATCATCACGGTTGCGCGCATGCCCTCCTGTTCAATGGCTTTTGAGTTGGCATGCGAAATGCCCTGTTAAATTGCCCTGGCACTTTTTGCCCAGGTCCCATTAGCCGAATCGAGCCGATCCACCGATGGATATCCTGAATTTGCTGGCAAACAAAGCCCAGCCCCTGACCAGTACCTTCGCTGCCGACGGACAACTGCTCAGCCTGTCCTCCAGCCTGAGCGATCAATTGGGCTATGCACCTGAAGAACTGCTCAATCAGCCGATCGAACGTGTACTGAGTCTCGAATCGTTGCGCACGGTACAGGCGCTACTTGCCAACCCGCCAGCGGACGAGCTGGTCCACAGCCTGGAACTGACGCTGATACGGCGCAACGGCGGCCTGCTGCCTGTGATTGCCAGCGGCTTGCTGCAATGGCGTGACGTGCAACCAGCCTGCCTGCACCTGTTGATGATTGCGCTGGGCACGCTGGGGCACCGGTTGCGGGAAATGCATAACGCCAATGAAGTGATGAACCAGATGCTGCAAAGCGCCAAGGTCGCCTATTGGTGCATCGAATTCGCCGAGGCGGTGGACATCAACCATGCCCCGGATGAGATTGTGCGCCAGGTGTTCGAAAACGACTCCCATTGGCGCCTGTGCAACCGGGCCATGGCCGACGTGTACGAGATGCCGTCGGACGTCGACTTCAACCAGCAACCGGTGCGCCTGTACTGGCCGCGCAGCCCGGCCAACGAAGAATTCGTGCGACGCCTGATCGAGGCCGGGTTCCATGTCGACGGAGCACTGTCGGTGGATCGCCGCCACGACGGTTCGCCTGCCTACGTGGAGAACGACGTCCGGGCCACCATCGTCAATGGCCAGTTGTTGCGCATGTGGGGCAGCATTCGTGACGTCAGCCAGGAGTTGCGCATGCAGCACGATGCCGAGCAGCGCATCGACGCCTTGCGCCGGGTCTTCGATGCCGTGCCTGACGCAGTGCTGGTCATCGATGAACACCTGCAACCGCAATGGCGCAACGCAGCCTTCGAGGACACCTTCGGCATCACCCATGGCGCCGGCATCGCCCGCTTGCTGCTGGACAATGCCTTGCCCGAACGCACCTGGCACAGCTTGCCCCTGCCGGATTTGAGCGGGCGCAGCCTGAACTTCAATGTGCATTGCTCGCGCATCCTGATTCGCGAAGGCGTGGCCTGGCGCGTGGCGGTGTTTCGCGAATGCCAGGGCGTTCGCACTCCCCTAGAGTTGCACCCATGAAAGACTCCAACCTGCCACCCACGCTGCAGATGGGCATGCGTTCTTCGGTCAATGTCAGCAGCGAAGTGCTGGGCGCGCTGCTGGAAACGCCGGCCTTGCATGCCTTGCTCGACAGCTTCAGCGAAGCGCTGATCGTCACTGACGGCGAGGGCCGATTGCGCTTTATCAACCTGGCCGCCGAACGCGTCAACCGCCTGTCCAAGCAGCAGGCCGTGGGGCTGTCCGAAAGTGATTTTTTCCAGCGCTCGGCGTTGAACTACGACGATTTACTGGCAGCGTTGAACCGCGGTGGCAACAGTGCGTTGACCCGCTCTCGGGAAGGCCGGGTGCTGCTCAGCAGTACCCACGCGATCCCCACGGGGGCCTACGAAAAACCGTTCAGGATGCTCACCCAGAAAGACTTCGACGCCAGCCAGCCGCAGCGCCGGGCTTCACTCAATACCCGGCCACCGGAGCCTCAAGGCCTGCGTGATCCACAGGACAACGCCCTGCACCTGTCACCGCAGCTGTCGAGCATCGCCGACACCGGCGTGCGGGCTTTTCGCCGGCGCGCGCGTCTGTTGCTGCTGGGTGAACCCGGCGTCGGCAAGACCGCCATCGCCCGGCACATTCATCGTGCGGCTGGCTGGGGGGATCGTCCGTTCATCCACGTCAATTGCGGGAGCATCCCGGAGAGCCTGTTCGAGTCCGAGATGTTCGGCTACGAGCGCGGCGCCTTCACCGGCGCCTTGGCGGGCGGCAAGCAAGGCTATATCGAAGCAGCGTCCGGCGGCACCTTGTTCCTCGACGAGATCGGTGAGATCCCGCTACACGTACAGGCCAAGCTGCTGAAATTTCTCGAAGACAGCACCATCCAGTCGGTCGGCTCGCCCCTGAGCAAATCCGTGCAGGTACAGGTGATTGCCGCCACCAACAAGGACTTGCGTCATCTGGTGGACATGGGTGAGTTTCGCGCCGACCTCTATTATCGTCTTGCCGTGCTGCCGGTGGAAATTCCGCCGTTGCGTCAGCACCGCGATGACTTGCCGTTTCTCATCGACATCCTGCTGAGCCGCATCAATGGCGATCGCGTACCGTCCCTGAGCCTGTCCGCCGGGTGTCGCAAGCGTCTGCTGAGCTACGACTTCCCGGGCAACATTCGCGAGCTGGTGAACATCTTCGAACGCCTGGCGGTGCTGGCTGACGATGAGGCGCAGGAGCATCACCTGCCGGCTGAACTGCTTCAACCGGTGCGTACACGGGAACAGTCGGTTCCCTCGGTCGTGCAGGATGAAGCCTCGGACGACCCGCAGCAAAACCTCAAGCTCCAGGTCCAGCATTTTGAACGGCAGGTGATTTTGCGCGCGGTGCATTTGTGTGGGAGCAAGCGTAAGGCTGCGCAGCATTTGGGGATTGATATAGGGACGCTGATTCGTAAGCTGCAGCGCGACTGACTGCAGGTTGTGGTCGGCGTACATATCCATTCCTGCGGTAACGGCTTCTTATGGTTTCGCTCTTACAGCGAGTCCCTTTTTCAAACGCCGGAGTGCCGGCCCAGCAAAAAGGAACCAAAAGGCTTTGCCCCACCACTCGGTGCCTCGCTAGGGCTCGGCACCGAACGCCAGGGGCAAGAGCCCTTGGTTACTTGGGGCTTTTCCAAGTGACTCGCTGTAAGAGCGAAACCATAGGTGGCCGTTACCGCAGGAATGGATATGTACACCGTAAAAATAGATTCGCCTATAAGGCCGCCTTCGCCGGCAAGCCGGGCTCCTACAGGGTTTTTGCGGTGCACGCGATGTTGAAGGCAGCTCCCGAACCCGCCACCTGGCAGTACACGGGTGCCCCGCGCTCATTTCACCGCTACAATGCGCGCCTCGACCGTGACAGCCTGACTAAAAAATATATGTCCCTGCCCAAACATCACCTGGAATTGCTCAGCCCCGCCCGTGACGTGGCCATCGCCCGTGAGGCGATCCTGCATGGCGCCGACGCCGTTTACCTCGGTGGCCCGAGTTTCGGCGCGCGCCACAACGCCTGCAACGAGGTGAGCGATATCGCCGCGCTGGTGGAGTTCGCCCACCGCTACCACGCCCGGGTGTTCACCACGATCAATACGATCCTGCACGACAATGAACTGGAGCCGGCCCGCCAGCTGATCCATCAACTGTACGATGCCGGTGTCGACGCGCTGATCGTCCAGGACCTGGGTGTGATGGAGCTGGACATCCCGCCGATCGAGCTGCACGCCAGCACCCAGACCGATATCCGTACCCTGGAGCGGGCGAAGTTCCTCGACCAGGCCGGCTTTTCGCAATTGGTACTGGCCCGCGAGCTGAACCTGCAAGAGATCCGCGCCATTGCCGATGAAACAGAGGCGGCGATCGAGTTCTTTATCCACGGTGCGTTGTGCGTGGCGTTTTCCGGCCAGTGCAATATTTCCCACGCGCAGACCGGCCGCAGCGCCAACCGCGGTGACTGCTCCCAGGCCTGCCGCCTGCCGTACACCCTCAAGGACGAGAAGGGCGGGGTGATCGCCTACGAGAAACACCTGCTGTCCATGAAGGACAACAACCAGAGCGCCAACATTCGTGCGCTGGTGGAAGCTGGCGTGCGCTCGTTCAAGATCGAAGGGCGCTACAAGGACATGGGCTACGTGAAGAACATCACCGCCTACTACCGCCAGCGCCTGGACGCTGTGCTCGAAGACCGCCCGGACCTGGCCCGCGCCTCCAGCGGCCGCACCGCGCATTTCTTCCTGCCCGATCCGGACAAGACCTTCCACCGAGGCAGTACCGACTACTTCGTCAGCGAGCGCAAGATCGACATCGGCGCCTTTGACTCACCGACCTTCACCGGCTTGCCGGTGGGCGTGGTGGAAAAAGTCGGCAAGCGCGATCTGCTGGTGGTCACCCACGAGCCGCTGTCCAACGGTGACGGCCTCAACGTACTGGTCAAGCGTGAAGTGGTGGGCTGGCGCACCAACATCGCCGAGCCCAAAGGCGAGTTCGAAGAGGATGGCGAGAAGCGCTATCGCTACCGCGTCGAGCCTAACGAGATGCCCAAGGGCTTGCACCAGTTGCGCCCGAACCACCCGCTGAGCCGCAACCTGGATCACAACTGGGCCCAGGCGCTGCAAAAGACCTCCGCCGAGCGCCGGATCGGCCTGTCCTGGGTCGCCCGCTTGCGCGAGGAGCGTCTGGAACTGACCGCCACCAGCGAAGAGGGCGTCAGCGCCAGCGTCGTCCTGGACGGGCCATTCGGTATGGCCAACAAGCCGCAGCAGGCCCTTGAGCAATTGCACGATCTGCTCGGCCAACTGGGCACCACCGAATACCACGCCACCGACATCAAGCTGGATGCACCGCAGGCGTACTTCATTCCCAACTCGCAGCTCAAGGCCTTGCGCCGCGAAGTCATCGAAACGCTGACCGTGGCGCGCGTCGCGGCACACCCACGGGGCGGCCGTAAAGCCGAGACCAGCCCGCCGCCGGTGTACCCGGAGTCGCACTTGTCGTTCCTGGCCAACGTCTACAACCAGAAGGCCCGCGACTTCTATCACCGTCACGGGGTCAAGCTGATCGATGCGGCCTACGAGGCCCATGAAGAAACCGGCGAAGTCCCGGTGATGATCACCAAGCACTGCCTGCGGTTCTCCTTCAACCTGTGCCCCAAGCAGGCCAAGGGCGTGACGGGCGTGCGCACCAAGGTCGCCCCGATGCAGTTGATCCACGGCGACGAAGTGCTGACGTTGAAATTCGACTGCAAGCCGTGCGAGATGCACGTGATCGGCAAGATGAAGGGGCATATCCTCGATCTGCCGCAACCGGGCAGCGTGCAACAGGTCGTCGGGCACATCAGCCCCGAGGACCTGCTCAAGACCATCCATCGCGCACCGCACTGAGACCTTCGAGCGCGCAGTCAAGGCTGCGCGCTCGTCAACTCACCCTACGGGGCTGCTCACCTCAGGTCGAAGCGGTCCAGGTTCATCACCTTGGTCCAGGCCGCCACGAAGTCCTTCACAAACTTTTCCTCGCCGTTGCTGGCATAGAACTCCGACAGCGCGCGCAATTGCGAGTTGGAGCCGAAGACCAGGTCGACTCGCGTACCCGTCCACTTTTTCTGGCCGGTCTTGCGATCGCTCGCTTCAAACTCTTCCTGGGCGTCCGACACCGGTTTCCACTCCACGCCCATGTCCAGCAGGTTGGTGAAGAAGTCGGTGGTCAGTGCCTCGGGCCGCGTGGTGAAGACGCCGTGGGAAGTCTGTCCGACGTTGGTGTTGAGCACGCGCATGCCGCCAATCAACACGGTCATTTCCGGCGCGGTGAGGGTCAGCAACTGTGCCTTGTCGATCAACAGCGATTCTGCCGATACGCGGTATCGACCCTTGAGGTAGTTGCGGAAGCCATCGGCAATCGGTTCGAGAAAACCGAAGGATTCGACATCGGTCTGTTCCTGGGAAGCGTCCGTGCGCCCCGGCGAGAAAGGCACCGTGATCGTGTGCCCGGCATTTTTAGCGGCCTGTTCAACGCCTGCACAACCGGCGAGCACGATCAGGTCCGCCAGGGAGATCTTCTTGCCACCGGCGTTGAATTCCTGCTGGATGCTTTCCAGTTTCGACAGTACCCCCGCCAATTGCTCGGGTTGGTTGGCCTGCCAGAATTTCTGTGGGGCCAGGCGCAAGCGCCCGCCGTTGGCACCGCCGCGCTTGTCCGAACCGCGGAAGCTGGATGCCGCGGCCCAGGCCGTCGAGACCAGTTGCGAGACCGACAGGCCCGAGGCCAGCAGTTTGCTTTTCAGGGCCGCGATGTCGCTGTCGTTGACCAGCGGATGATCGACTGCAGGTATCGGGTCCTGCCACAGCAGTTCTTCATTGGGCATTTCCGGGCCAAGGTAGCGCGAGAGCGGGCCCATGTCGCGGTGCAGCAGCTTGTACCAGGCACGGGCGAACGCGTCGGCCAGTTGATCGGGGTTCTGCAGAAAACGCCGTGCAATCGGTTCATAGATCGGGTCGAAGCGTAGCGCCAGGTCCGTGGTCAGCATGGTCGGGTTGCGACGCTTGGTTGGATCGTGCGCGTCGGGAATGATCCCGGCGCCAGCACCGTTTTTCGGCGTCCACTGATGGGCGCCTGCCGGGCTCTTGGTCAGTTCCCATTCGAAACCGAATACGTTCTCCAGGAAGTTATTGCTCCATTTCGTCGGCGTGGTGGTCCAGGTCACTTCCAGGCCACTGGTGATGGTGTCGGGGCCTTTGCCGGTGCCAAAGCTGTTCTTCCAGCCCAGCCCTTGCATTTCGAGGCCAGCGGCTTCGGGTTCGGCACCGACATTGTCGGCAGGGCCAGCGCCGTGGGTCTTGCCGAAGGCGTGGCCGCCGGCAATCAGCGCCACGGTTTCCTCGTCATTCATGGCCATGCGGCCGAAGGTTTCACGAATGTCCTTGCCGGCCGCCACCGGGTCAGGATTGCCTTCCGGGCCTTCCGGGTTTACGTAGATCAGGCCCATTTGCACGGCCGCCAGCGGGTTCTCCAGATTGCGTCCTTGCTCGGTACGGCTCTCCTCATTTTCCCCGGGCTCAGCGACAAGTGGGCCTTCGCCGGGCTCCTGCATGGCTTTTTGCGCCTTGTCGTAGCGTACGTCGCCCCCCAGCCATTTGTTTTCCGAGCCCCAGTAGACGTCCTCGTCCGGTTCCCAGACGTCAGGCCGGCCGCCGGAAAAGCCAAAGGTCTTGAAGCCCATGGTTTCGAGCGCGACGTTACCGGTCAGGACGATCAGGTCGGCCCAGGAAATGTTGTTGCCGTACTTTTGCTTGATCGGCCACAGCAGGCGGCGGGCCTTGTCCAGGCTGACGTTGTCGGGCCAACTGTTGAGCGGCGCAAAGCGCTGCTGGCCAGAGCCGGCGCCGCCTCGGCCATCGCCGGTACGGTAGGTGCCCGCGGCGTGCCAGGACATGCGCACGAACAGCGGTCCGTAGTGTCCGAAGTCCGCAGGCCACCAGTCTTGAGAGTCTGTCATCAAGGCGCTCAGGTCACGCTTGAGCGCGGCAAAATCCAGGGCCTTGAACGCCTCGGCGTAGTTGAAGCCCTCGTCCGCGGGGGAGGACAGGGACGAGTGCTGGTGCAGGATATTCAGATTCAGCTGGTTCGGCCACCAATCGCGGTTCGTGGTGCCACCACCAGCGGCATGATTGAACGGGCATTTCGTTTCAGTTCCCATCTGTGAGCTACCTTTGGTCGTGTTCATTCAGCCATCGTTGCCTTCAGGGCACGATGGCGGTGAGTGAAATCAATGACTCAGGCTGTTGGCCCAGCAAGTCGATCAACTGATCATCGTGGCCAAATGGGCATCTCCGGCACTGGCAAGCGAATTGCCAACGGGATGACCCACGGTATGCCTAGTCGGTTTCTGACTCCCGCTTTATCTTCTTATCAGGTCTCGACCGGCCAGACGGCACCGGCGTTAGATAAGGCTAGACCGCCCTTGAGCAGACGGCTAATAGCTGGAGTATTTGTAGCCGATAGGCGGAATCTTTCAAGGCGTCTTCGATTGCTGTCGGGCACCGCTCATTTCCTTCCCACAACGCGGCTGAAATCGTGCCCTCAAGGGCGGCGTCGGCTTGATAGCTATTTGCCACATCAGCCGACCACTGGCATGGCGAACAGCACCATCCTGTGCCTTACTCGGGAATCGGTCCGGGGAGGGCAGTGGATGCGACATAGAGGCGCACAATTCTGGCTTTGGCTCAATAATCGCCTGCCCGTCAAAAGCTACGAAGACGTATTGGGCGACGGCAGGCAAATCGAGGTGCAGGCGCGCATTACCCCGCAGGGCATGACCCAGGTATTCATCGGGATCTACGCCGCCAATGGTTCATCGATTTGCGAAGAATTTCATGACCGCAGCCTGCGCGAGCCGTTTGCGCTGGCGCTGCAGTGGGGTAGTCAGCGGGCCAGGGCGATTCTCCTGGAGACCCAGCCGTTCATCGCGCCCCATCGAGCACAATTGACCTTGAGCACGGTCATCACTGACGAAACGGTATTGGCCTTGCGTCGTCTGGAGATGAGCAAGTACGAGCGCTTGAAAATCATGGCCGACGATGCCCAGGCCGAATACACGGCGGCACTGTCGGCCATGCTGGAGCTGATGCGTTCACCCAAAATCGATCCCCAAGTGTGGGACGAACACAGTGAACGGTTGCGCCAGGCCATTGATCGACGGGTCTGCGTACAACGCAGTTATCTGTCTTGATTGACTATTTACGTCTGGGCAGTGTCCAGTTCGGTCGTATGAAGTGGCAGGTGTAACCGTTGGGGTAATGCTCGAGGTAATCCTGATGCTCGGGCTCCGCTTCCCAGAATGGGCCGGCGGGCGCTATTTCCGTGACTACCTTGCCGGGCCAGAGGCCGGAGGCGTCAACGTCGGCCACGGTGTCTTCGGCGATGCGTTTCTGCTCGTCATCCAGGTAAAAGAGTGCCGAACGATAGCTCGTCCCCAAGTCATTGCCCTGGCGGTTTCTGGTGCTCGGGTCATGGATCTGGAAGAAAAACTCGAGGATCTGGCGATAGCTGATCTGCTCCGGGTCGAAGACGATTTCGATCGCTTCGGCGTGGGTGCCATGGTTGCGATAGGTGGCATTGAGTACATCGCCCCCCGAGTAACCGACCCGCGTGGAAATAACCCCCGGGTAGCGTCGAAACAGGTCCTGCATGCCCCAGAAGCAGCCACCAGCGAGGATGGCGGTTTCAGTGTTCGTCGTCATCAGTACGCACCTCCCATCAAAGAGCGGCCTCCATGGCGGAGGCCGTCAGACCCTCAATGCATCTTGCTGTGATCCATATTGCCATGATCCATCGTATTCAGTGCCTTTGCTGGCGCGTTCACCTGGATCGTTTCTTTCTCGCCCTTGGCGTTTTCCACGGTCAGGGTCAGGGGCACGCTGTCGCCTTCCTTGATCTGGCCCGTCAGGTCCATGAGCATGACGTGGTAGCCATGGGGATCGAAGCTCACCGCCTTGCCGGCCGGCAATGCCACGGACTCGACCTGCTGCATGCTCATTACATCGTCCTTCATGCTCGACTGGTGAATCTGCACGGTCTTCGCCACGGGCGACTGCACGCTGAGCAGCTTGCTGTCGCTGTCGGCCTGCAAGGTCATGAAGGCGCCGCTCGAAGGCTGGCCGGCCACCGTCGCCCTGACCCAGGCATCATTGACCCGGGTTTGCGCGGACACCTGCCACGCCATGCCGATCAGGGCCATTCCCAGTACAAGTTGCTTGATACGTGGTGCGCAAAACGAAGTCATCAGCAAACCTCCATGACGGTGAGCAGGTCTTCTGCGCACTCTTGAGCGGTAAGGGACGCGGACAGGCCGAGGCGCAAATTGCCACGGGAGTCGAACACGAAGCTGGTCGCGGTATGGGACAGGGTGTAGGTATCGCCGCTTGGGACTTTTTCGAAGAATACGCCGAACTCCTTGGCGGTGGCGGCGGTTTCTTCCAGGGTGCCATACAGCGCCTCGAAACTCGGGTCGAAGGCCTTTACGTATTTGTCGAGCAACTCGGGTGTATCGCGCTCAGGGTCCAGAGTGATGAAGATCACTTGCAGGCGCTCGCCATCGCGGCCCATCAGTTTTTTCGCCTGGGCGGCGCGGGCCAGCGTGGTCGGGCAGACCGCCGGGCATTGGGTGAAGCCGAAGAAGATCATCGGCATCATGCCCTGGTAGCTGCCGAGCATCCGGGTTTCGCCCTCGGTGTCCTTGAGCTTGAAGGAGCGGCCCATGATCTTGTCGCTCAGGTCCTTGCCGTACTTGAACGACAGCTTGCTGCTGTCATCGCAGCCGGCAAGCAGGCCGAGGCTCAACAGGCTCATGCCTTGCAGGACTGTGCGGCGGGAATACAACGTACTCATGGAAAAAAGCTTCCTGTGTGCAACAGAGAAAACACAGTGCCTGACGGATCAGGCGAAAAAAAGCGCAGGGATGTTAACAAACTGTTGCCCGTTGGCGCTCAATCGATGGCCAGCCGGTCATGCGCCAAAAGGTCGCGGGGGCTTGGATACATGAACATACAAATGTCCTGGGAGCGGACATATTGCAGATACATGAGTGGGTTTGAATCGGGCTGTCCAAATCTTTTTGAGAGCAGTGCCATGTTCCGAAAACTGCAGCAAGCCGCCGGTTTCCTTAGCCAGAGCGCGCGTTTGATGGTGGGCGTTCCCGATTACGATAACTATGTCGCGCAAATGGCGATCAATCATCCGGGCGAGCCGGTGATGAGCTACGAGGCGTTTTTCCGTGAGCGTCAGGACGCGCGTTTTGGGCGTGGGAAATGTAATACGCGGTGTTGCTGACGCTTTACTGTGGGAGCTGGCTCGCCGGCGATGGCGGCCTTATAGCCGACCAATCGCTCGCGGATGTACCCGATCTACTGTAGGAGCCGGCTTGCTGGCGATGTCGGCATGACAGCCGACAATTTTCTAGCGGCTGTACGCGATCTACTGTGGGAGCGAGCCTGCTCGCGAAGGCGGCCTGACAGCCGACCTATTGTTTGTTGACGGAGTACATATCCATTCCTGCGGTAACGGCGGCTTATGGTTTCGCTCTTACAGCGAGTCACTTGGAAGAGCCCCAAGTAAC
Source organism: Pseudomonas sp. V98_8 (assembly GCF_029967975.1). NCBI lineage: Bacteria > Pseudomonadati > Pseudomonadota > Gammaproteobacteria > Pseudomonadales > Pseudomonadaceae > Pseudomonas > Pseudomonas sp. V98_8. Next base: position 24,275 of record NZ_JASCAE010000081.1, on the reverse strand, counting down.
CAAGGGCTCTTGCCCCTGGCGTTCGGTGCCTCGCTAGGGCTCGGCATGCCCTCGCTCCGGTCCTGCTCCGTGGGTCGCCGCGATGGGCCATCCATGGCCCAGCGCGGCTAAACCGGCATCCTTGCCGGTTTACCCACTGCGCAGAACCTCCACTCAGCCTCTCGAGGGGGCAAGAAAATCAAAAGCCAAATCAAAAGCAACAGCCAAAGCGAGGCGGCCTGACAGCCGACCTGATGGCAGGTCTGTCCGCATTCCCCTGTGGGAGCGAGTCTGCTCGCGATGAACGTCCAGACATCGCGTTCATTCAGACAGGGCGCGTTATCGTTGACGTCCATCGCGAGCATGCTCGCTCCTACATAAGGGCGAAACCATAAGTGGCCGTTACCGCAGCAATGGATATGTACTCCAACAACATCGCCCACAGGCTTCGACGCATCATGGATCAACGTTGGTAGAAGCGCCGATGGCAATCGTCACAGGTTGACGGACAGGCTCATGGCGTGAGGGGGTAAGAAAATCAAAAGCCAAAGAAACGACGAGGCGGCCGCTGGGCACCTGACACCCCTCGGCGCTCTCAGGTTCATCGCGAGCATGCTCGCTCCTACAGGTTTTGCGCACTTTTAAAGCGCGGTGACCGAAAGCGTGCACCAGTGCGAAGCGGGTTGCCGATGCATTTTTCTCTGCGAAATTTACCACTGGCAGCACCATTCATTTCACCACAAACCCGCCAATCTGGCGGCCAGCAAGGACTAAACACTCACGTCTGCACCACCATGATGTCTTCTTGCGTTCGGCTGGCACAAACCCTGCATTAACCCCATCAAGCCCCTCTGAAAAAGATGGGCAGCCCTCTCGGTCAACGACGATCGACTGGCCGCACAGGTCGTGGGCAACATCGGTGGATCAGGCATGGCCGTCTGGTTTTCAACACCGCAAAAGAACAGGCAAAGACGCCTGGAACCGCAAGGTTTCAGGCGTTTTTTTTTGCTTTTTTTCACCGTGATGGGCTTAGGGCAGGTGTCGTTTATGAATTCCAATGTAGCCACTTTGAACAAACAGCAAACGCTGGTCGTGATCGGCAATGGCATGGTCGGGCATCATTGTGTCGAGCAGTTGATCGAACGTGGCGCCCTTGACCGCTATCGGCTGCATGTTTTCAGCGAAGAACCAATGCGTGCCTATGACCGCGTGCATCTGTCCGAGTACTTTTCCGGTCGCGACGCCGAGTCGCTGGCACTCAGTGACGCGGCGCTGTACGAGACCCAAGGCGTCACGTTGCACCTGGGGGTACCGGTGCTGGAAATCGACCGCGCCCGGCGCCAGGTGATCACCGCTCAAGGTTGCGTGGCCTACGACAAGCTGGTCCTGGCCACCGGCTCCTATCCGTTCGTGCCGCCGATCGAAGGCGCCGAAGGCGATTCGCGCCTGGTCTATCGCACCCTGGAAGACCTCGATGCCATTCGTGCCGCGGCGGCCAATGCCCGGCGCGGTGTGGTGGTCGGCGGTGGCTTGCTGGGCCTTGAAGCCGCCAACGCCCTGAAAAGCCTGGGGCTCGAAGCGCACGTGGTGGAATTTGCCCCGCGCCTGATGCCGGTGCAACTGGATGATCTGGGTGGCCTGGCGCTCAAGGCGCAGATCGAGCGCCTTGGCGTCGGCGTGCACCTGTCCCGCGCCACGCAATCGATCAGCGCCGGCGAGCAGTACCGCTACCGGATGAACTTCGCCAACGACGAATTCCTCGAAACCGACCTGATCGTGTTCTCCGCCGGTATCCGCGCCCAGGATGCGCTGGCCCGGCAATGTGCGCTGGAGATCGGCCCGCGCGGTGGCGTGGTGATCGATGACACCTGCCTGAGCTGTGACCCGAACATCTACGCCATCGGTGAATGCGCGTCCTGGAACGGCAGCCTGTTCGGCCTGGTCGCGCCGGGTTACCAGATGGCCCGCAGTGTCGCCGCGCGCCTGTGTGACGATGCCGCCGAGCCGTTCCAGGGTGCCGACATGTCGACCAAGCTCAAGCTGCTGGGCGTCGACGTTGGCTCCATCGGCGACGCCCACGCCAATACGCCTGGCGCGCGCAGCTATCAGTTCATCGACGAAACCACGGCCAGCTATCGCCGCCTGGTGGTGGATGCCAGCGGCAAACACGTGCTCGGTGCAGTGCTGATCGGCGACAACAGCTATTACGACACGCTGTTGCAATACATGCAGAACGCGATCGCCTTGCCGGCCGAACCCGCCGCGTTGATCCTGCCGTCGTCCGAAGGTGCACCAACCCTGGGGCCTGGCGCCTTGCCGGAAACGGCCACGGTTTGCTCGTGCCACAACGTGACCAAGGGCGCCATCTGCTCGGCCATCGACGGCGGTTGCACCGACCTTGGCCTGCTCAAGTCGCAGACCAAGGCCTGCACCGGCTGCGGCGGTTGCGCCGGGTTGCTCAAGCAAGTCTTCGAACATGAGCTGATTGCCCGTGGGGTCAGCGTCGACAAGAGCCTGTGCGAACACTTCGCCTACACCCGCCAGGAGCTGTATGCGCTGGTGCGGGTAGAAGGGGTGATCAGCTTCGAAGAATTGCTGGCCAAGCATGGCCGTGGCCACACCGGTTGCGATGTGTGCAAGCCGGCGGTGGGCTCGATCCTGGCGTCGTGCTGGAACCAGCCGATCATGGACCCGTCGCTGGTGCCGCTGCAGGACACCAACGACACCTTCATGGCCAACATGCAGAAGAACGGCACCTATTCGGTCGTGCCGCGCATTCCCGGTGGCGAGATCACCGCCGACAAGCTGATTGCCATAGGCGTCGTAGCGAAGAAATACGACCTCTACACCAAGATCACTGGCGGCCAGCGCATCGACCTGTTCGGCGCCCAGTTGCACCAGTTGCCGGACATCTGGGGCGAACTGATTGAAGCGGGCTTCGAAACCGGCCACGCCTACGGCAAGTCGACCCGCACGGTGAAATCCTGTGTCGGCAGCACCTGGTGCCGCTATGGCGTGCAGGATAGCGTGCAAATGGCCCTGACCATTGAGGATCGCTACAAGGGCCTGCGTTCGCCGCACAAGCTCAAGTTCGCGGTGTCCGGTTGCACCCGTGAGTGCGCCGAGGCGCAAAGCAAGGACGTCGGCGTGATCGCCACCGAGAAGGGGTGGAACCTCTACATCGCCGGCAACGGCGGCATGCGCCCGCGCCATGCCGAGCTGTTCGCCACCGACCTCGATGACGCGACCCTGATCCGCTACATCGACCGCTTCCTGATGTTCTACATCCGTACCGCCGACAAGCTGCAGCGCACCTCGGTCTGGCGCGAAAGCCTGGAAGGCGGCCTGGATTACCTCAAGGACGTGATCATCCACGACAGCCTGGGCCTGGGCGCCGAGCTCGAGTCGCAGATGCAACTGGTGGTCAATCGCTACGAATGCGAGTGGGCCAATGCCCTCAAGGACCCGGAAAAGCTCAAGCGCTTCCGGACCTTCGTCAACGATAAACGCCCGGATCCGGACATCCACTTTGTCCAGGAGCGCGGCCAGCGCCGGCCGATCATGGCGGCTGAACTCAACCTGATCCCTGTTACCGAGGAGAGTGTCTGATGAATCCGTCCAATACCCTACGCGTTGAAGCCCCTGCGTCTGTCGTCTGGCAATCGGTGTGCAGCCAGCAGGACCTGGTCAATGACTCCGGTGTGGTGGTGTGGCTGGACGGTGCCCAGGTGGCGCTGTTCTACCTGCCGGGCATGGAAGGCAAACAACTCTATGCCATCGACAACCACGACCCCCAATCGGGGGCCAATGTCATCGGCCGCGGACTGGTCGGCAGCATCAAGGGCGACCTGGTCGTTGCCTCGCCGATCTACAAGCAGCATTTTCGTCTTGAGGACGGCAGTTGCCTGGAGTACCCGCAACAGCGCTTGCGGGTCTGGCCGGTGCGGTTGAACGAAGGGTTGGTGGAAGTCGGAGTGGCCTGACGTTGCAGGCCATTTACATCAGGAGACGAACATGAAGACAGCCGCACAGTTGCTCAAGCTCAAGGTCGTGGAAAACCAGCAGGTGCACAGCATCGCACCCGACGCCATGGTGTTGGAGGCCGTGCAGAAAATGGCCGAAAAAAACGTGGGCGCATTGCCGGTGATCGAAAAGGGCCAGGTCGTCGGGGTGATCAGCGAGCGTGACTATGCGCGCAAGGTGGTGCTACTGGGGCGTTCGTCAGTGGGCACGCCGGTCCGGGCGATCATGAGCTCGCCGGTGGTCACGGCCGACAGCCAACAGAGCATCGAGCATTGCATGGCGGTCATGACTGACAGCCATTTGCGGCATCTGCCGGTGGTGGAAAACGGCGAGCTGATCGGTTTGCTGTCGATCGGCGATCTGGTCAAGCAAGCCATTGTCGAACAGGCCGACTTGATTCGACAGTTCGAGCATTACATTCGCGGGCACTGAAACCAGGGGCGGCACCAGCGCAACACCCAAGGGGACGGATCGGCGGGTAGACGCCCATTCGTCCCCTTTTTCGGGGGTCACCCCCACATCAGAACTTGAACGCCTGTCGTCCTACCAGTAGCCATTTTCCGCTTTGTTTCTGCCAGATCTGGAAGTTCTCGATTTCCGTCGGGACCACCTCGGTGCCCTTGAGAGCCTGGGCCGAAAAGTGGTGGCGAACCAACGCCACATCGCCGGAGACGGTGATGGTCTGGTTCTGCATCTCAAGGGTCTTGAAGGCGCTTTTGCCGGTTTCGATATCGGCGATGAATTGTTGCTTGTCCTGGATTTTGCCGCTGGAATGGCCGTAGCTGAGGTTTTCGGCCGTCAACGCATTCAGCTCGGCAATGTCCTTATGCAGCATTGCCTGGGTCAAGTGATCGACGGCTTTTGCCACGTCCTTGTCCGCGGCCGCCGGGCTGGCTGCGACGTAGCCGCAGAACAGGCACAGAAAACCAATCAGCACCTTTGCTTTTTCATGAGGGTTCCTTGTTGTTATGAGTGATCGGAGCGACCGGGTAATGTTGCTCATCGGTCATCGTACAACCTAGCATGAGTCAAAGGAAAAAAGCGAACTTGCGGCGAGGGTTCCTCTCGAAGTTAAAAGTCCCTATGGATCTTGAATTCACGGGTGTCGAGGAACTCACATGATGCAGCCCAGGGAACATCCGCGATACGAATTGACGCTGTTGATTCTGTTCATGCTGATTGTCATTGCGCTGGGCTATTCCCCACGTAGCCGGGTGGATTGGGCGCTGGAAAACATGCTTGCGCTGCTGCTGGTGGGGGCATTGGTGGTGTTCTATCGCCAGTTTCGCCTGTCGGCGGCCTCCCTTACGCTGGTATTCGTGTTCTTGTGCATTCACGAACTGGGCGCGCATTACACCTATTCCCTGGTGCCCTACGATCGTTGGTGTTCAGCCCTGACCGGCATCAGCTTCGACAAGAGCCTTGGCCTGCACCGTAATCACTACGACCGGCTGGTTCATTTGAGCTACGGGCTGTTGATGGCATGGCCCATCCGCGAAGTGCTGTTGCAGCTGACACCGTTGCGCGGGCGCTGGCTGTTCTTCATGGCCCTGAACATCATTTTGTCGACCTCGGCCGTCTACGAACTGGTGGAATGGATTGGCGGGGCTTACTTGGGTGACGACACGGCAAAAGCCTTTGTCGGCGCGCAAAACGACCCCTGGGATTCTCAAAAGGACATGGCGCTCGCCGTCGCTGGCGCATGGGTGAGTTTGCTGTTGGTTTCACTGCGACATACGGCAGAAAAAGCCGCTTTACCTACCGCATGTCGTAAAAACAGAAATCAGTGGGGATAGCCTTCAATTCGCGCAGCGACCCGTCGATAACCTCTTGAGACGCCATTCGCGATGGCCGTTTGGACCATCGACATACGTGCCAGAAAGAGGAACCACAGAGTGTCCATAAAACTGCGTTTGCTGCTGCTGATAGGGACGGGGTTGCTCACCGCGTTGATCATGGGCCTGGTCGGTTACCTGGGGACTGCCCGGATGGCGGATGCGGTGCAGGAAAACGAGGTTGGCATGACCGTGCTGCGCAACCACATGGAAGCCGACATGATGCACGACGCGCTACGTGCCGACGTGTTGTCCGCGATGTTGGTCGGGCTGGGTAAAAGTACCAGCAGCAAGGCCGAAGTACGCACGTCCATCGAAGAGCACGCGGCACACTTTCGCGAAGTGCTCGGCGACAACCTGAACCTGGCGGTCAACGCCACCCTCAAAGACGCGTTGAACAAGATCAAGCCCAGCCTCGACACCTACATCGCCGCGGCCGAGCGCATTGTTGGCATGGCCCTGGAAAACCCCGAGGCCGCGCAAAAAGAACTCGGCTCCTTCAACAGCGTGTTCAGCCAACTGGAAGACCAGATGGCCGCCGTCAGCGAGCTGATCGAAAGCAACACCCAAAAGACCAGTGCCGGGACCCGTCAAGCGCTCGGCAGCGCCAACCTGGCCCTCGGCACCGTGCTTTTCGCCAGCCTGTTGTTGCTGCTCGTCCAGGGACGCTGGGTGATCCTGAGCATCATGAACCCCTTGCAAACGGCCAGCCGCATCGCCGAACGCATCGCCCATGGCAACCTGAGCGAGACGATTGCAGTACCCGAGCGCAAGGACGAAGCCAGCACCCTGATCCGCAGCCTGGCGACCATGCAGCGTGATCTGCGCGCCATGATCGAGGTGGTGCGCAGCAATGCCCATGGCGTCAGTGGCATGAGCACGCGACTGAGCAATGGTTGTCATGAAGTAGCCGGCAGCAGCCAGCAACAGAGCGCCGCCGCCAGCACCATGGCCGCCGCCGCCAGCGAAATGACCGCGAGCATCGAGGAAATCACCCGGCACGCCGAGCGCGCGCTGGACATGGCCAACCAGGCCGAGGCGCTGGCCAAGGATGGTGGGCGGGTGATCCATCAGGTGGTCAGCGACATGGACGGCATCGCCCGTTCGGCGCAGCAGTCGGCACAGGTGATCCGCACCCTGGACAAGGAATCCGAAGGGATTTTCAGCATCATCCAGGTGATCAAGGGCATCGCCGACCAGACCAACCTGTTGGCGCTCAACGCCGCCATCGAAGCCGCCCGCGCCGGGGAGCAGGGCCGTGGTTTTGCCGTGGTGGCCGATGAAGTGCGCAGCCTAGCGGGCCGCACCAGCGCTTCGACCCAGGAAATCGCCGCCATGGTCTCGCGCATCCAGCAAAACACCCGAGAAGCGGTGATCAGCATGGAGGAGGGCGTGACCCAGGTCGACAAGGGCATGGCCGTGACCGCCGACGTCGAGCGTGCCATCCGCGAGATCCTCGAGGCCACCCTCAACACCACGCAACTGGTCAACGACATCAGTCGCACCATCGGCGAGCAGAGCCTGGCCAGCAATGAAATCGCCCATCAGGTGGAGATGATTGCCGGGATGTCCGAGGGCAACAGCAAGGTTATTGGGCAGACTGCCTTGACGACGGATGAGTTGTCTTCGCTGGCGGGGCAACTGTCGCAGTCGGTGGATCGCTTCCGCCTTTGATACATCCTTTCATTTTGTACTGCCTTCAAGGGCCCCTTCGCGAGCAAGCCCGCTCCCACATTTGGAATGCATTTCAAATGTGGGAGCGGGCTTGCTCGCGAAAGCAGTCGATCAGACAACACAAAACCGAATTTTTAAAGATACTTATCCGTCACCGCCCCCTCCGAAGCACTGGACACCGTCTTCGCATACTTGGCCAACACCCCGCGCTTGTACTTCGATTCCGGCCGTACCCAGCGGCTCTTGCGCTCGGCCAGTTCGGCGTCGGACACAGCGACCGTGATCTGCCGGGTCTCAGCGTCAATGGTGATCCGGTCGCCATCTTCGACCAGCGCTATCGGCCCGCCTTCAAACGCCTCCGGTGTGATATGCCCCACCACGAAGCCATGGGAGCCACCGGAAAAACGGCCGTCGGTGATCAACGCGACATCCTTGCCCAAACCCTTGCCCATCACCGCCGATGTCGGCGAGAGCATTTCGCGCATGCCCGGTCCGCCCTTGGGCCCTTCGTAGCGAATCACGATCACATCGCCCGCCTGCACTTCGCCGTTGAGGATGCCGGCCAGGGCGCCTTCCTCGCCGTGGTAGACCCTGGCCGTGCCTTCGAAGCGCAGGCCTTCCTTGCCGGTGATCTTGGCCACGGCCCCGGTGGGCGCGAGGTTGCCGTGCAGGATCACCAGGTGCGAGTCCTTCTTGATCGGCTGATCGAAGGGCAGGATCACGTCCTGGCCAGCGGGGTAGTCGGGCACGTTTTCGAGGTTTTCCGCCAGGGTCTTGCCGGTCACGGTCATCACATCGCCGTGCAGCATGCCAGCGGCGAGCATGCGCTTCATCAAGGGCTGGATGCCCCCAATGGCCACCAGCTCGCTCATCATGTATTTGCCACTGGGGCGCAGGTCGGCCACCACCGGTGAAATCTTGCCCAGCTCGACGAAGTCGTCCAGGGTCAGCTCGACATCCACGGCATTGGCCATGGCCAACAGATGCAGCACGGCATTGGTCGAGCCGGCGAGGGCGATCACCACGCGGATGGCGTTTTCAAAGGCCTTGCGGGTCATGATGTCCCGGGGTTTGAGGTCCAGCTTGAGCAATTCCATCACCTGCTGGCCGGCGCGGAAACTGTCCGAGGCCTTGTCGCTGCCAACGGCGTCCTGGGAGCTCGAACCGGGCAGGCTCATGCCCAGCGCCTCGATGGCCGAGGCCATGGTGTTGGCGGTGTACATGCCACCACAGGAGCCGGGGCCGGGAATGGCCACTTCCTCGATCTGCTTGACCTGGATCTCGCTGATGTCACCGCGCGCGTGCTGGCCCACGGCTTCGAACACGGAAATGATGTCGGTGTGGCCGGCGCCGGGGCGGATGGTGCCGCCATAGACGAAGATCGAAGGTCGGTTGAGCCGCGCCATGCCGATCAGGCAGCCTGGCATGTTCTTGTCGCAACCCCCCACGGTCACCAGCCCATCGAAGCCTTCGCAGCCGACCACCACCTCGATGGAATCGGCGATCACCTCGCGGGACACCAGTGAATATTTCATGCCTTCGGTGCCGTTGGCGATGCCGTCGGAAATGGTGATGGTGTTGAAAATCACGCCCTTGGCGCCCGCGGCATTCGCGCCTTTTTCCGCTTCGATCGCGAGTTTGTCGATGTGCATGTTGCACGGCGTGACCATCGCCCAGGTGGAGGCGATGCCGATCTGTGGTTTCTTGAAGTCTTCGTCGGTAAAACCCACGGCACGCAGCATGGCGCGGGCGGGGGCAGCCTCCACGCCGTCGATTACCTGGGAGGAATGTTTGCGCAGATCGTCTTTATCGCTCATGGCTCTTGCCCACCTGCTCGATTGAAGACCAGTGAGTATAGTCGCCCATCCACGGCATCCATCACGCGCGGGCTGGGCTTGTCGTGATATTCTTCGCAACAACTTGGTTTGATCTATTCAGTTTTCCTGTCCTTGAGGCGGGCGAGCAGAATCACTGTCGCTCAAGTAGCTGAAGCCAAAAAAGATAAAAAGTCAGTTCAGTAGGGACATATAACTGGGGTCGATGCAGTCCATCGGCCTTGTGTGCCCACCTTCCAGCCGTCATGTGCAGCCGTTATGTACGAGAACCCGCGGCAGACTTGCCTGAATGCCGTGAGACAAGCGGCTTGCGATCGCGGTTGGAAGGGTGGATGGCGTTTTATCATAGGTGCTACAGATGTTTAAGAAAGTGAACACGGCCCTGCTGGGGCTGGCCTTGTCGTTGGGGATGACGACAGCCCAGGCCGAAGATGCCAAGAAAGTCGACGTGCTGTTGATCGGCGGCGGCATCATGAGCGCAACCCTCGGTGTGTGGCTCAATGAGCTGGAACCCGGCACCTCGATGGAAATGATCGAGCGCCTCGACGGTGTCGCCCAGGAAAGCTCCAACGGCTGGAACAACGCCGGTACCGGTCACTCTGCCCTGGCCGAGTTGAACTACACCCCGGAAGACGAGAAAGGCAACGTCTCGATTCCCAAGGCCGTTGAAATCAACGAAGCGTTCCAGATCTCCCGTCAGTTCTGGGCCTGGCAGGTCCAGCAAGGCGTGCTGAAGAACCCGCGTTCGTTCATCAACTCCACACCGCACATGAGCTTCGTGTGGGGCGATGACAACATCAAGTTCCTGAAAAAGCGCTACGAAGCCCTGCAGGCAAGCCCGCTGTTCGCCGGCATGCAGTACTCCGAAGACCCGGCCGTGATCAAGAAGTGGGTCCCGCTGATGATGGAAGGGCGTGACCCGAACCAGAAAATCGCGGCCACCTGGTCTCCGATCGGTACCGACGTGAACTTTGGCGAAATCACCCGCCAGTTCGTTGCACACCTGCAAACCACGCCGAAATTCGACCTGAAACTGTCCAGCGAAGTGCAGGACATCAGCAAGAACGCCGACGGCAGCTGGCGCGTCAGCTACAAAAACCTGAAAGACGGCAGCAAATCCGAAACCGACGCCAAGTTCGTGTTCATCGGCGCTGGTGGCGGTGCCCTGCACCTGCTGCAGAAGTCCGGCATTCCTGAAGCCAAGGAATACGCAGGCTTCCCGGTGGGCGGCTCGTTCCTGGTGACCGAGAACCCGACCATTGCCGAACAACACCTGGCCAAGGCCTACGGCAAGGCTTCGGTTGGCGCACCGCCGATGTCGGTTCCGCACCTGGACACCCGCGTGCTGGATGGCAAGCGCGTGATCCTGTTTGGCCCATTCGCGACCTTCAGCACCAAGTTCCTGAAGGAAGGTTCGTACCTGGACCTGCTGACCACCACCACCACGCATAACGTGTGGCCAATGACCAAGGTCGGCATCAAGGAATACCCGCTGGTCGAGTACCTTGCCGGTCAACTGATGCTGTCGGACGAAGACCGCCTCAACGCCCTGAAGGAATACTTCCCGAACGCCAAGGCCGAGGACTGGCGCCTGTGGCAAGCCGGCCAGCGCGTGCAGATCATCAAGCGTGACGAAGCTGCCGGTGGCGTACTGAAACTGGGCACCGAAATCGTCGCCTCGCAAGACGGCACCATCGCCGGCCTGCTGGGCGCGTCCCCGGGCGCTTCCACTGCCGCACCGATCATGCTGACCGTGCTGCAGAAAGTGTTCAAGGACAAGGTCGCGACCCCGGCCTGGCAGGAAAAACTGCATCAAATCGTGCCGAGCTACGGCACCCAGCTCAACGCCAATCCGCAAAAGGTTGCCGAGGAATGGGCCTACACCGCCAAGGTGCTGGAACTGACTCCACCACCTGCGATCGGCCAGGCTGTGGCTCCGGCTGTCGAGGCTGAAAAAGCCAAGGCACCGAAAGAGAATGCTGCGGCGGACATGGCGCTTTAACTGAGCGCTTGATCAAAAAGCCCACTGAGCCAGGGATGGCCAGTGGGCTTTTTTGTAACCCCTGCAACAAATCCCCGTACCTGTAGGAGCGAGCATGCTCGCGATGAACCTGAGAGCACCGCGGGGTGCCAGGCTTCCCGCGTAATCGTTGACGACCATCGTCGGAACGCCGCCCGGAGCATGCTCGCTCCTACAGGTTCATTGGCTCCATCTGTTTCATCTGATCCGTATTTTTCAGCGCTTTCTGACGCTGTAATGCAATCAGTTCGAGCCCCACAATGACGGCAAGTTGCGCAGCGGTAGCCGCGGTGCACCGCACTTTCGAAATGTTGGAGGCTCTATGGGCAAGATGGCGATTTTCCTCGGTGGTTTTCTGGTGTTGACCATTCTGATTGGCGTGCTGGCAACGATTTCGCCGGTCTGAGGCCAGAGGCTACGCGTGCCTAGGTCGCCGGACCTTGTTGCTTGATGTTCCCACAGAAAATATCGACGTTGCCGTCTGTCGCTGCGGTTCGCACGACGATGTGATAGTCACCGGACAGCAAGACAGGCAGGGCCACAGGCACGCTTCTGGAAAACGACCAGCCGCGAATCGGCTGGCGTTCGGTGTTGACCTTGTCATTCATGGCGTACGCGACGGGGCCGGGTTGATGGCAGCTGCCCTTGTTGATGAAGCTGTAGAGACGCAGGGGCAGGGCGGCACCGCTTGGTACACCACTGATGAAGAAACTCAGCCCGGTTTGTTGGTCCCACTCGGACAACGTGACATTGCCGATCTGACCGGTGTTCTGCCGAGTAGGATCCAGGGTGACCGACACACTCTGCCTGGATGAGGTGGCGCAGCCGAGCAGGCTGGCGCAAATCAACAGCGCCGCCAGTGAATGTCTGAGCTTCATGGCCAAACTCCTGTGTTGAAAAACGGCAAGTGGAGATTAGCGGGTATCGCTCATTTTTCGAGCGCTGAGTGGCTGTCGATTTTGCCGCAATCGATGCGCACAGATGTGAAACCGGTTCTAGACTTTGACCGTCAGCCATCTGTCGAGAATCGCTGGCCAAGGAGTGATCATGCCTCCCCGCAAAAACAAGCCCGCCAAAGCCAAAAAAAATACCGCGGTCATTGAAGAACCGGTGTTTCGCTCGCGCAAGGAACGCCTGCACGCGGGTGAACGATTAAGCCAGAACCTGCCCCATGCGCTGCACGCCGAGTGGAAACCGCCACGCAAGCATCGCGATCCGATCGAGCTGCTGGAAGCGTCCAACCGTTATCGGCTGGCCAACCTGATACCGGTGCGCTACGGGCGCATGTTGCGCAGCCCGTTTGCTTTTTTGCGTGGCTCAGCGGGCTTGATGGCGTACGACCTGGCCAAGACCCCCACCACGGGGATCGAGGTGCAAGCCTGTGGCGATTGCCACCTGTTGAACTTTGGCTTGTTCGCCACCCCCGAACGCAACCTTATTTTTGACATCAATGATTTTGACGAAACGCTTCCCGCGCCTTGGGAATGGGACGTGAAACGCCTGGCGATCAGTTTTGTAGTGGCGGCCCGCGATAACCGGATCAGCGATAAGGTGGCACGGGGCATCGCCATGGAGTGCGTACGTGTTTACCGTGAGCGCTTGCGTAAACTGTCGAAGTTGAGCCCGCTGGAGGTCTGGTATGAGCGCCTGGATGCCCAGACGATCATCGACACCGCGCCCACGGCCGAGATCCGGAAGTTTCGCGAACAAGTGATGGCCAGGGCCAGGGTGCGGGTCGGCGAGTATCTTTATCCAAAAATCAGCAACGAAGTGGCAGGGCGCCGACGGCTGATCGATCAGCCCCCGATCCTTTATCATGTGGATGAACCGGACTTCATGCAGCGAGCCCGTGCAGCGCTGCAGGCTTATCGATTGTCGCTACCCCATGAACGGCGTGTGTTGTTCGATCGATATCGCCTCGAAGACATTGCCGTCAAGGCGGTCGGGATCGGCAGCGTGGGTACCTACTGTTTCGTCGGCCTGTTCTTCAGCGCAGAAAACCAGCCGTTGCTCCTGCAATTCAAGGAAGCCTGCCCTTCCGTGCTGGCGCCTTACGCCGGCAAGAGCGAGTTCGAAAACCAGGGGCAGCGCGTCGTCACCGGGCAGCGACTGATGCAGTCCTCCAGCGATATTTTTCTGGGCTGGACCCGTGGCCAGAAAGGTCGTGATTTCTTTGTACGCCAGATGCGCGACATGAAAATGTCGGCCCCGATTGAAGGCATCACGCCAGCGCGCTTGAAGCGGTATGCCCAATGGTGCGGCCAGACGCTTGCCAGGGCCCACGCCAAGTCCGGGGACGCAGCGCTCATCAGCGGCTATCTGGGCAAATCGGATAGTTTCGACCAGGCCATCGGCAAATTTGCCGTGACCTATGCCGATCAGAATGCCAAGGACTATGCCGCGCTGCTGGCTGCGTACAAGTCCGGGCGGATCACCGCGCTCATGGAAGAAGAGTGACCGGCGACTGGGGCAACTACCGCCCGTGCGCGGTGTCTGCCAGTTGCGCGGTATCGACCCGTACGAAAATGGAGTCGCCCACTGCCGTCAGCACATCGCCGGCGAAGACTTCGCAGATGACCCGTGTCTTGCGTCCTACTTCACCTTCCACTCGCGCCCGCAGGGTCAGCGGGATACCCATGGGTGTCGGCTTGATGAACTTGATGCCGAGGTTGCCGGTGACGCAACTGATGCGCGGCAAGCTTGCGGCATCGCGGTTTTCCGCGCGGTAGTGATAAGCCATGACCGCCCAGTTGGAGTGGCAGTCGACCAACATGGCGATCAGTCCGCCGTAGACCAGGTCCGGCCAGCCGCAGTATTTGGCATCGGGTACGTGCTCGGCCATGACATGCACGCCGTCCTCATGCCAGTAGCTCTTGATGTGCAGCCCGTGGGGGTTGCTGCTGCCGCAGCCGTAGCAAACGCCATCGGGCGCGGCGGCGTCTTGCAGGGAGGTATCGTGGTTGGACATGTGTCGATGTTCCGAAATATTCAAATTATTGTCTGTAGGAGCCAGGCTTGCCGGCGAACCGGACGCCGCGGTGTATCTGTCGCACCGCGTTATCGTTCTTCGCCGGCAAGCCTGGCTCCTACAGGGGGTTGTGTAACCCTAAATCCGGGCTAGCGCCTGCGCCAAGTCTGCACGCAAGTCTTCGATATCCTCAACCCCCACGGACAACCGCACCAGCGCATCGCCAATGCCCAACTGCGCGCGGGTTTCCACCGGGATGGTGGCGTGGGTCATGATCGCCGGGTGTTCGATCAGGCTTTCCACGCCGCCCAGGCTTTCGGCCAGGGCGAAGATATGCACGCTTTCCAGGAAACGCCGGGAGCCGGCCAGGTCAGTGTTCAAGTCGACAGAGATCATCCCGCCGTAGCCGCGCATCTGCTGCCGCGCCAGCTCATGCTGCGGGTGCGAGGGCAGGCCGGGGTAATAGACCCGGGCGACTTGCGGTTGACGTTCCAGCCATTGCGCCAGATCCAGCGCATTGCTGCAGTGGCGCTCCATGCGCAACGCCAGGGTCTTGACCCCGCGCAGGGTGAGGAAGGCGTCGAACGGTCCGGCGATGGCGCCTACCGCGTTCTGCAGGAAACCCAGGCGCTCGGCCAGTTCGGCGTTTTGCCCGACCACGGCGATGCCGCCAATGACGTCGGAGTGGCCATTGAGATACTTGGTGGTCGAATGCAGCACGACGTCGAAGCCCAGTTCCAGGGGGCGTTGTATCCACGGGCTGGCAAAGGTGTTGTCCGCCACGCAGATGATGCCGCGGTCGCGGCAGGTGCGGGCGATGGCGGCAAGGTCAGTGAGGCGCAGCAGTGGATTGCTCGGCGTCTCGACCATGACCATGCGTGTGTCGTCCTGCAAGGCGGCCTCGAAGGCGGCGAGGTCGGTCAGGTCGACAAAGCTGAAGTGATGTCCGGCACTGCGCTGGCGCACCTTGTCGAACAGGCGGAAGGTGCCGCCGTACAGGTCATTTCCGGAGACGATGTGCGAGCCGGCGTCGAGCAGTTCCAGCACCGTGGAAATGGTCGCCAGGCCCGAGGCGAATGCAAAGCCCCGGGTGCCGCCTTCGAGATCGGCGACGCAGCGTTCCAGCGCCCAGCGCGTCGGATTGTGTGAACGTCCGTAGTCCAGCCCCTTGTGCACGCCAGGGCTCTGCTGCAGGTAGGTGGAGTTGGCGTAGATCGGCGGCATCAGCGCGCCGGTCGACGGGTCCGGCGCTTGCCCTGCATGGATCACGCGGGTGGCGAAGCCCCGTGGCGGGGCATTTTCATCGTGCTGACTCATGGCAGGGATCTCCGCAGGTGATTGAGCATGTCGGTTCGGGTGATCAGGCCGTGGAAACCTGAGGCATCCTGGATGATCGCCACCAGTCCTCGGCCCAGTTCCGCCTCCAGATCCGCCAGTGAGGCGTCGGGGGCCAGGGTTTGCAATTTGTCGGTCATGGCGCTGGAGACGGTCTTGCGAAAGTGCGTAGCGTCTTCATGCACGCCCAGCAGGATGTCCGACTCGTCGATTACACCGACCAGTTGCTTGCCGCTCACCAGCACCGGCAGTTGCGACACATCCGCCAGGCGCATGCGCTGGAACGCGGTGAGCAGGGTGTCGTCGGGGCCGACGCTGATCACCCGGCCGTCCTCGAAGCGCCGCGCGATCAGGTCGCGCAGGTCGCCGTACTGCTTGCTTTTCAGCAGCCCTTGATCGTTCATCCACTGGTCGTTATAGACCTTCGACAAGTAACGCGTACCGGTGTCGCAGACGAAGCTGACCACCCGTTTCGGTTGGGTTTGCTCGCGGCAGTAGCGCAATGCGGCCGCCAACAGGGTGCCGGTCGACGAACCGCCGAGAATGCCCTCGGCGCGCAGCAACTGGCGGGCATGATCGAAGCTTTCCTCGTCGCTGATCGAGTAGGCGTGGCGCACGCTGGACAGGTCTGCAATCGACGGAATGAAGTCTTCGCCGATGCCTTCGACGGCCCAGGAGCCCGGTGTGCCGAGGGTGCCGCTGCGGCTGTATTCGGCCATCACCGAGCCGACCGGGTCGGCCAGGACCATTTCCAGTTCCGGTTGCACACGGTTGAAGAACCGGGTCAGCCCGGTCAGCGTGCCGGCCGAACCCACGCCGACCACGATGGCATCGACATCATGCTGGGTTTGCGCCCAGATCTCCGGTGCGGTGCTGCACTCATGGGCCAGTGGGTTGGCCGGGTTGTTGAACTGGTCGGCGAAGAAGGCGTCGGGGATTTCGCTGGCCAGGCGCCCGGCAACGTCCTGGTAGTACTCCGGATGGCCCTTGCCGACATCGGAACGGGTGATATGCACCTCGGCGCCCATGGCCTTGAGGTGCAGGACCTTCTCGGTGGACATCTTGTCCGGTACCACCAGCACCACCCGATAACCCTTGGCGCGGCCGACCAGTGCCAGGCCCAGGCCAGTGTTGCCGGCCGTGGCTTCGACGATGGTGCCACCGGGTCGCAGGCGGCCGTCGCGTTCGGCGGCATCGATCATGGCAAGGCCGATGCGGTCCTTGATCGAACCGCCGGGGTTCTGGGATTCGAGCTTGAGAAACAGCGTGCACGGGCCGGTATCGAAACGGCTGACGCGCACCAGGGGCGTATTGCCGATCAGTTCGAGTACGGCGGGGCGGGAGTCTTGGGGCATGTCGTCACCTCGTTGCGCTAGCACCATGGATGGACAAGAAGACGGCGGCGAATCATCGCACCGGTCTTGAAATTGTTGTGTCTGGACCATAGGCCGGGATCGCCAGACTCGCAACCGTGCGGGTGAAAGTGTCCTTCGGGATGTATTTAAGAACTGGGTAGAGCCCTGTAGGAGCGAGCACGCTCGCGAAAAACCTGAGAGCACTGCGGGGTGTCAGGCTCCCCGCGTCATCGTTGACCTCCATCGCGAGCATGCTCGCTCCTACCAGTGCGAAGCCGTTACCGCAGGAATGGATATACACCCACGTAGCGGGCCAATCGAGCCCTGCGGTGTGCGCATGAGGTTGTTAGCGAAAGCGTTGGGGTATGGCTTCGGCAAACGGATAGAAAGCGAACCAGGGCCTGGCTTCGTCGATGACGCGTTGGAATGAGGGCCGTTGTACCAGCCTGTCGAAATACCCGCTCAGGTGCTGGCAATCGACGGGGAAGGGCACCAGGGTACTGGCATAGAACAGGGCCGGGGCCGCCGCGCAATCGGCCAGGCTGAAGTCCGGGCTGGCCACCCAGGTTCGCGAGGCCAGCTGGCGCTCGAGCATGCCGTAGGCCGTGGTGAGCATGGCCCGTTCCCGGCTCAGGTCGCCGTTCGTCGCGCGAATGCGATCGGCGACTATCTGTTGCAACGGTCCCTGCACGTACTGGTCGAAAAACCGATCCCACAGGCGTACTTGCAAGGCAGTTTCCCAATCACCGGGCAGCAGGCAGCGCCCACCTGCATGGAAGCGGTCCAGGTATTCGATGATGACACTCGATTCCGCCAGCCCCTGCGGGTACGTGTGATCGCGGATGACCGGGAACTTGCACAGGGGCCATAACGCCTCGAGCTCCGCGCGGTCTGCTGCACTGGAAAGATCGATGACTCGCCGCTGGAAATCGATGTCGTACTCGTAGAGTGCGATCAGCACTTTGTGGCAGAACGACGAAAGCGGGTGGTAATAGAGGGTCAGCGGCATCGGTCAACTCCTCGGGCGGGAAGGCGCCCCATGGGGTGATTGCTGTGACAGGCAGATTAAGTCGCAGGCACGGTGTTCGCCAGCCCTGCGGGTTTGCGCCGTATTCCAGGCTGTCGAAAACGTTGCGCATAGCGACCGTGGGCTATGCTCCCGGACACCGATAATGGCCATTACGATCTCCTTTTGGCCAACCCCGCGCTGTGAACCTGCCGGGCTGTCGGCAAGAATCGAAACCGGTGGCTGATGCGCAAGAGCCTCCCATCGATAACTATGAACCCGATCTTCCTTGCCTTGGCTGTTTTGCCGGGCGCTGCCGTGTACAGCACATAAAAACCATCGAGCTGACTTGGGGAATTGATCCATGGACACAATCAAACGCCTATTGGGTGCCACCGTTTGCGGCCTGACGCTGCTGGCCAGTGCCGTACATGCCGAGCAGCGTGAATTGCGGGTGTACAACTGGGCGGACTATATCCTGCCGTCCGTGCCCAAGGACTTCGCCGAGAAAACCGGGATCAAGGTCACCTGGGACACCTTCGACACCAACGAATCCCTGGAGGCCAAGCTGCTGACCGGCAACAGCGGCTATGACCTGGTGGTGCCGTCGAATCAGTTCATCGAAACCCAGATCAAGGCCGGTGTGTTCCAGAAACTGGACAAGACCAAGCTGCCCAACTGGAAACACCAGGACCCGGCGCTGCTCAAGTTGCTGGACAAGAACGACCCTGGCAATCAGTACGGCGTGCCTTACATGTACGGCACCGTGTTGATCGGCTTCAACCCGGCGAAGGTCAAGGCCGCCCTGGGCGAGAATGCACCGGTGGACAGTTGGGACCTGGTGTTCAAGCCCGAGAATATGGAAAAACTCAAGGCCTGTGGTGTCGCCATGCTCGACTCGCCCTCCGAGATTCTGCCGCTGGCCCTGCATTACCTGGGGCTGGACCCCAACAGCCAGAACCCCGAGGACTACGAAAAGGCCAAGGCGCTGATGCTGAAGATTCGCCCTTATGTCACCTACTTCAACTCGGCCAAGTACATGACCGATATCGCCAACGGTGACATTTGCGTGGCCATCGGCTACTCCGGCAGCTTCTACCAGTTCGGCAACCGCGCCAAGGAGGCCGACAATGGCGTGGTGGTCGATTGGCGCTTGCCCAAGGAGGGCGCGCCGATCTGGTTCGACACCTTTGCCATTCCCAAGAGCGCGAAGAACGTCGATGAAGCCCACGCGTTTCTCAACACCTTGCTCGACCCGACCGTCATCGCACCGATCAGCGACTTCCTCGGTTACCCGAATGCCAACAAGGACTCGCTGGCGCTGATCAACAAGGAGATCACCGGCAACCCGAACCTGACGCCGACCCCCGAGGCCCTCAAAACCCTGTACGTCGTGCAGCCGTTGCCGCAGAAGCTGGAGCGGGTGCGCACGCGGGTGTGGACGGCCATCAAGTCGGACAAATAACCCTCAATCCTGTAGGCGCGAGCAGGCGCCGGGCGACGATGCACCTGAGAGTGCCCCGTGGTGTCAGATGCCCCGCGTCATCGTTGACCACCATCGCGAGCATGCTCGCTCCTACACGGCTTTGGTGGTGCGGATAAGGTTGTTGCGCAATTTCACGATCGCCTGCTGCATCTGCACGAAATCGTCGGGATCCAGGCCGGTTTGCGGAAAGCCGTCTTCCGTCAGCTCTGTGCGCAACTGGCGACCGGCGTCGGTCAGACTGATTCGTACCTGGCGTTCGTCTTCCGGGTCGCGCTGACGCAGCAGGTAACCCATCGCTTCGAGCTTTTTCAGGATCGGGGTGAGGGTGTTGGATTCCAGGAACAGTTTTTCCCCGAGGCTGCCGACGGTCTGGTTGTCCTGCTCCCACAGCGCAACGAGGGTGATGTATTGCGTATAGGTCAGGCCGAGTCGTTCCAGCATCGGCTTGTAGGCCTTGCCGAAAGCGAGGTTGGTGGAATAGACCGCAAAACACAGGAAATCGGAAAGCTTGAGGTCCAGGGCGGACGTCTTGTCGGTGGTTTTCATGGGTGCTCTCTTTGGGCAGGCTGCGACGCTGGAATTATACGTCGTATGCGATGGTGTCGGAAGTGCTCTAAACCTCCGGGTCCCGCCCCCCAAGCGGCCGGTTACCGGGGATAACCCTGGCGAACCGGCCGTGCGGTGCATCACGCGGTCTGGACGTTGATGCTCACGTCGATGTTGCCGCGGGTGGCCTTGGAGTACGGGCAGATCGCATCGGCGTTGTGCGCCAGTTCGGTCGCGACTTCATGTGACAGGCCTGGCACCCGCAGGGTCAGTCGGGCCTGGAGAAAGTAGGCTGCACCGGTCTGGCCCAGGTCGACTTCGATGTCCACGGCCGTGTCGGCGGGCAATGTCACCTTCGCCTGTTGGGCGGCCAGGCCCACCGCAGCGATGTAGCAGGCCGACCATGCTCCGGCGAAGAGTTGCTCGGCCTTGGGGTGCGGTTGTACGCCGGTGAACACATGTGCCGGTGTGACGCTGCCAGGGGACGACAATTCGATGTCGAGGTTGCCGTTATGGCCGCGCGAGGTGGTGCCGGTGCTGCTCAGGGTGGTGTGGGTCTTGCCGGTGGCCAGGACTTTTTCGATCTTGCTCATGATGAGTTCCTCAAGTTTACTGTAGGTATAGTATTCGCATGCGCTAGAATCGCATGCGATATTAATTATGCGGTAATGACGTTCAGGGCAACGTCGATATTGCCGCGCGTGGCCTTGGAATAGGGGCAGATGGAGTCGGCGATATGCGCCAGTTCCGTTGCAACGTCCTGTGCCAGCCCCGGCACGCGCAGGGTCAGTCGGGCCTGGAGGAAGTACGCTGGACCCGTCTGGCCAAGGTCCACTTCGATGTCGACCGCCAGATCCGCCGGCAGCGCGATGTTGCGCTCTGCGGCCACCAGGCCGACGGCCGCGGTGTAGCAGGCCGACCAGGCCCCGGCGAACAATTGCTCGGCTTTCGGGTGCGGCTGGGTGGCGGCGAACACATGGGCTGGCTGGGCAGAGCCTGGGGTCGACAGTTCGATGTCGAGGTTGCCGTTGTGGCCGCGCAAGGCATTGCCGGCGCTGCTCAGGGTGGTGTGGGTCGTGCCGGTGGCCAGGACTTTTTCGATCTTGCTCATGGGTCAATCCTCAAGGGTGCGGTCAAGTTGAATATAGTGTCGTGTGCGCTTAGATCGCATCCGATGTAAGTAATGTTCTTCCAGATCCCAATCGACGTCAAGCGGTATTTTCATGCCCGGACGACGGACGGTCGAAGCGAATGATGCCCGCCTATTCAGAAAGAAAAATGCCCCGAGCTGTTCAGGCTCGGGGCATCAGCATTGACGCGTGACCATCGATTTCGGGTGCAACAGGTGATCAGCTTTGCGGCACTACCCGGGCTTCGTTGCCGGTGCCTTCGATATAAACACTCTGGCCTTTGCTCAGTGCGGCATTGATCGGCTGGGTCACCGAGACCAGGACGCCGCTCTTGGTACGCACGATAATCTGCTGGGCCTGTTGCGGTTGATCGTATTTTTTCTTCTCGGCGTAGTTGCCACCCGCCGCACCCGCAAGGGCGCCAGCGACCATGGCGACATCTCGCCCGGTGCCCGAACCGATCAGGCTACCGATGCCCACGCCCGCGAGTCCGCCAAGGATGGCGCCGACGCCGCTGTCGTGGTTGGTCTGCATCTGCGTCATGGTGATCTGCTCGATTTTTCCCGAGCGGATTTCCATCTCGCCGGCGCCACCGCTGCCAGCATCGACGGCGGCGCAGGCGCAAAGCACTAGACTTACAAGCGTGATCGTTAACCAGGAAGCGATGTTTTTCATGTTGAACTCCATCATCCGGGGGAAGCGGTTCGTTCAAACGCATCAGTGCGCGTTTGACGAAGGAGACTAGCACAGGGCCCTCGACGCGCTGGCCTGTGGCGGCGGGCCTGGCTGTACTGCCGAGGGCACGCGCGCATCTGCCGGATACGCTCACTGAGGGGTGAGATAGACTCATACGGGGCTTATCACGGCAGGAGTGACACGCGTGGCAGGACTGCAATGGATTCGCTGATCACCGCCGCAGCGCAGGCGTTGGCGGCGGGCGATCCGCTGGGTGCGCTGGACCGGATCGCGCTGCGCGAGGATGCGCCCGCGCTGGCACTGCGCGGTATCGCCATGGCGCAACTGGGGGATTTGGTGCGGGCCAAAGCGCTGGTACGCAGGGCCTCGCGGGCCTTTGGGCCGAAAGAAGTCGTGGCGCGGGCACGCTGCACCGTCGCCGAAGCCGAGATTGCACTGGCGTCGCGGGATCTTGGTTGGCCGGTGAAGGCGCTGGAAGCGGCGCGGGTCACGCTGCAAGCCCACGGCGATCTTATCAATGCAGCCCACGCGCGTTATCTGGGCATCCGTCGCTTGTTGCTGATCGGCCGGCTCGATGAGGCCCATGGGCAACTCGTTGACCTGGACCCGGCGACGTTGCCGCCACCCTTGCGGGCGACCCATGAGCTGGTCGTGGCAGGGATCGCGATGCGCCATCTGAATTCCCAGGCAGCACGGGCCGCGCTCGCCAGGGCCGAACTCGCCGCGCAACTCGCCGGCATTCCCGCGCTGTCTGCAGAAGTCGAAAGTGCATCCTCCATTCTCGACAGCCCCGCCGCGCACCAGCTCGTGCGTGGTGAAGAACGGCCTCTGTTGCTGGACGAGGTGGAAGCGCTGCTCGCCTCGACTTCACTGGTGGTGGACGCTTGCCGCTATGTCGTACGCGGCGCGGGCATGTCGGTTTCCCTGTCCAGGCGTCCGATCCTGTTTTCCCTGGTGCGAACACTCGCTGAGGCCTGGCCGGGCGATGTGCCCAGGGAGACCCTCATCGCCCAGGCCTTTCGGTTGAAGCTCAGTGATGAATCCCATCGAGCCCGGCTGCGGGTTGAAATCGGACGCTTGCGCGCGGCGTTGAAACCCTTGGCGACGGTGATCGCCACCCGACGCGGGTTCACATTGGTTGCTCAGGTTTCACCGGACGTGGTGCTGCTCACGCCACCGGTCGAAGAAAAGTATGCAGCAGTATTCGCCTTGCTTGGCGACGGCGAGTCCTGGTCGAGTTCGGCCCTGGCCCTGGCGTTGGGTAGCAGCCAGCGCGCGGTGCAACGCGCGCTCGAAGCACTGGCAGCCAAGGGCAAGGTGCAGTCGTTCGGACAGGGACGGGCACGGCGCTGGGTGACCCCGCCGGTGCCCGGTTTCGCGACGACCTTGTTACTCCCGGTTCCGCTGCCCGGTGGCTAGGATGATCCCGTCAACCCCTTTGGAGGAACACCGAGATGAAACAGTCAGCCGCCAAAATTGTGCGTGAATATGGCCCCTTTGCCGACGTCGCCGATGTGCACGGCGTCACCTGGGACGGCCGGCAGGTGTGGTTTGCGACCACCGACAAGCTCTACGCCCTGGACCCCGACAGTGGAAGTACGGTGCGCTCCCTCGATGTTGCTGCGCATGCCGGGACCGCCTTCGATGGTAAGCATCTGTTCCAGATTGCCGAGGACCGCATCCAGAAAGTCGATCCTCGCAGCGGAGAAATCCTGGCCACGATCCCGGCACCCGGCGGTGGCAACGATTCGGGGCTGACATGGGCCGAAGGCTCATTGTGGGTCGGTCAGTACCGCGAACGGAAAATCCACCAGATCGACCCCGAGACCGGGACTGTCCTGCGTACCCTGCAATCCAACCGTTTTGTCACGGGGGTGACCTGGGTCGAGGGCGCGCTGTGGCATGGCACCTGGGAAGACGAGGAGAGCGAATTGCGCCGCGTCGACCCGAACACCGGCGAAGTCCTGGAGAGCCTCAGGCTCCCTGATGGCATTGGGGTGTCGGGGCTTGAGTCAGACGGTGGCGAGCGGTTCTTCTGCGGGGGCGGTAGCAGTGGGCGGGTGAGGGTGGTGCAGCGGCCCTGATGGGTTGATTTGGATTGGGTGTATATCCATTGCTGCGGTAACGGCTACCTAGGGTTTCGCACTTACTGTAGGAGCCAGGCTTGCCGGTGAAGGCGTCCTGACAGACGATGATTGTCTTTCAGGTGTGCATATCCATTGCTGCGGTAACGGCCACTTAGGGTTTCGCCCTTACGGCGAGTCACTTGGAAGAGCCCCAAGTAACCAAGGGCTCTTGCCCCTGGCGTTCGGCCCCTCGCTGAGGCTCGGGGTACCCTCGCTCCGGTCCTGCTCCGTGGGTCGCCGCGATGGGCCATCCTTGGCCCA
>NZ_JASCAE010000080.1:0-82812 GCF_029967975.1 Pseudomonas sp. V98_8 | reverse complement strand
CTTGTCCCTCCTCCTCCCTTCAAGTCCTACCATACAAGCGAGCCTGCTCGCGAAGCGTTCTGTCAGTTGACCGAGATGTCGACTGATCTGACGCTTTCGCGAGCAGGCTCGCTCCCACATTTATTTATTCTTGCTGGACTTTGGCGAATACGTCACGTGGTTCTAAGACTAAGGTCGTCTGGAACCTGCCCCGCAGCCGCATAGAGTGGATACCGTTCCAACTAAATCTGTGCTGCGAGGATAAAAACAATGAACGACAGCATTTACCTCTCGATTCAAAACAGCCCGCGATTCAAGGAGCTGGTTAGCAAGAGGGAACGATTCGCCTGGATTCTTTCGGCGATCATGCTAGGGCTTTACTCCGGATTCATCCTTTTGATTGCCTACGGGCCGCAGGTGCTGGGGGCGAAAATCAGCCCTGAGTCATCGATTACCTGGGGCATACCGATCGGTGTCGGGCTGATTGTTTCAGCCTTCGTCCTGACCGGGATCTACGTACGACGCGCCAATGGCGAATTCGACGACCTGAACAATGCGATTCTCAAGGAGGCTCAGCAATGATCCGGCGTCTAATGGCTCTCTTGAGCATCGCAGCCTTCGCACCGGGCGCTTGGGCGGCTGACGCCCTGACTGGCGCCGTGCAGAAACAACCGCTCAACGTGTCTGCGATTCTGATGTTCGTCGCATTCGTTGGCGCGACCCTGTGCATCACCTACTGGGCGTCCAAGAAAAACAAGTCGGCCTCCGACTACTACGCGGCGGGCGGCAAGATCACCGGCTTCCAGAACGGCCTGGCGATTGCCGGCGACTACATGTCGGCGGCGTCCTTCCTGGGTATTTCCGCGCTGGTGTTTACCTCCGGCTACGATGGCCTGATCTACTCGATCGGCTTCCTGGTGGGCTGGCCGATCATTCTGTTCCTGATCGCCGAGCGCCTGCGCAACCTGGGCAAATACACCTTTGCCGACGTGGCGTCCTATCGTCTTGGGCAAACCCAGATCCGCTCGCTGTCCGCTTGCGGTTCGCTGGTCGTGGTGGCGTTCTACCTGATCGCGCAAATGGTCGGTGCCGGCAAGCTGATCCAGCTGCTGTTCGGTCTCGACTATCACGTTGCGGTGATCCTGGTCGGTATCCTGATGTGCATGTACGTGCTGTTCGGCGGCATGCTGGCGACCACCTGGGTGCAGATCATCAAGGCTGTGTTGCTGCTGTCCGGCGCTTCCTTCATGGCGCTGATGGTGATGAAGCACGTCAACTTCGACTTCAACATGTTGTTCTCCGAGGCGATCAAGGTTCACCCTAAAGGTGAAGCGATCATGAGCCCGGGCGGCCTGGTGAAAGATCCGGTCTCGGCATTCTCCCTTGGCCTGGCACTGATGTTCGGTACCGCTGGCCTGCCGCACATCCTGATGCGCTTCTTCACCGTGAGTGACGCAAAAGAAGCGCGCAAGAGCGTGTTGTACGCAACCGGCTTCATCGGCTACTTCTATATCCTGACCTTCATCATTGGCTTCGGCGCGATCCTGCTGGTCAGCACCAACCCGGCCTTCAAGGATGCGGCTGGCGCGCTGTTGGGCGGTAACAACATGGCGGCGGTGCACCTGGCCAATGCGGTTGGTGGCAGTATCTTCCTGGGCTTCATCTCGGCGGTAGCGTTCGCAACCATCCTGGCAGTGGTGGCCGGCCTGACCCTCGCCGGTGCCTCGGCGGTGTCCCATGACCTGTACGCCAGCGTGATCAAGAAGGGCAAGGCCAACGAGAAGGACGAGATCCGCGTGTCGAAAATCACCACCATCGCCCTGGCGGTGCTGGCGATCGGCCTGGGTATCCTTTTCGAAAGCCAGAACATCGCGTTCATGGTCGGCCTGGCGTTCTCCATCGCGGCGAGCTGCAACTTCCCGGTGCTGCTGCTTTCCATGTACTGGAAAAAGCTGACCACTCGCGGCGCGATGATTGGTGGCTGGATGGGCCTGGTGAGCGCTGTAGGCTTGATGGTGCTTGGCCCAACCATCTGGGTGCAGATCCTGCATCACGAGAAGGCGATCTTCCCGTATGAGTACCCTGCACTGTTCTCGATGATCATTGCCTTTATCGGGATCTGGTTCTTCTCGATCACCGACAAGTCGACCGCGGCTGACAACGAGCGGGCGCTGTTCTTCCCGCAGTTCGTTCGTTCGCAGACTGGTTTGGGGGCGAGCGGGGCGGTTTCGCACTAAGGCTTCAAGTTTGTTGGCTTAAATAGAAATGCCCCGATTGAGAGATTGGGGCATTTTTTTTGGGCGGTTATCGGACATTTTTGACGTGAGATTTGTCTGCGAAGGCGGCCTTACAGCCGACCTATCTTTTGTTAACCGGGTACATATCCATTCCTGCGGTAACGGTGACTTATGGTTTCGCCCTTACGACGACTCCACAGGGGAGTGTGGTCAGACCTGCAATCAGGTCGCTGTCAGGCCGCCTCGCTTTTGCGTTTGATCTTGATCTGGCTTTTGATTTTCTTGCCACATCGAGAGGCTTCGTTCCGGTTCTGCGCAGTGGGTAAACCGGCATGGATGCCGGTTTAGCCGCGCTGGGCCATGGATGGCCCATCGCGGCGGGCCCTGTAGGAGCGAGCATGCTCGCGAAAAACGCCAGAACAACACGGGCATTCAGATAGCCCTCGTCATCGTTGACGACCATCGTCGGAACGCCGCCCGGAGCATGCTCGCTCCTACAGGCTTTTCCAAGTGACTCGCCGTAAGGGCGAAACCGCCAGCAGCCGTTACCGCAGAAACGGATATGTCCACGATCAAAGAGTAAATCGGCACAAACAAAAACGGCCTCTATATAGAGGCCGTTCCCGGTACAACTCAACACGCTACAGCAAGACAGATCTTACTTGCGGTCTTCCAGCTTGGTGATGTCACGCGACTCGTAGCCGGTGTACAGCTGGCGCGGACGGCCGATCTTGTACGGGCTGGAGAGCATTTCTTTCCAGTGGGAGATCCAGCCCACGGTCCGCGCCAAGGCGAAGATCACGGTGAACATGCTGGTTGGAATGCCGATCGCCTTGAGGATGATCCCCGAGTAGAAGTCGACGTTCGGGTACAGCGAGCGTTCGATGAAGTACGGGTCGGTCAGGGCGATCTCTTCCAGGCGCATGGCCAGTTCGAGTTGCGGATCGTTCTGGATGCCCAGTTCCTTCAGTACTTCGTCGCAGGTCTGCTTCATTACTGTGGCGCGAGGGTCGCGGTTTTTGTAAACGCGGTGACCGAAGCCCATCAGCTTGAACGGATCGTTCTTGTCCTTGGCCTTGGCGATGAACTTGTCGATGTTCGAGACATCGCCAATTTCGTCGAGCATGGTCAGTACGGCTTCGTTCGCACCGCCGTGGGCAGGGCCCCACAGTGCAGCGATGCCGGCAGCGATACAGGCGAACGGGTTGGCACCCGAGGAGCCCGCCAGGCGCACGGTGGAAGTCGACGCGTTCTGCTCGTGGTCGGCATGGAGGATGAAGATCCGGTCCATGGCCTTGGCGAGTACCGGGCTGATCGGTTTGATCTCGCACGGGGTGTTGAACATCATGTGCAGGAAGTTTTCCGCGTACGACAGGTCGTTGCGCGGGTACATCATGGGTTGGCCCATGGAGTACTTGTAAACCATCGCGGCCAGGGTTGGCATCTTGGCAACCAGGCGGATCGCGGAGATTTCGCGATGCTGCGGGTTATTGATGTCCAGGGAGTCGTGGTAGAAGGCTGAGAGGGCGCCGACTACACCACACATGACGGCCATCGGGTGGGCGTCACGGCGGAAGCCGTTGAAGAAGGTCTTCAGCTGCTCGTGAACCATGGTGTGGTTCTTCACGGTGCCGACGAACTGGGCCTTTTGTTCTGCGGTCGGCAGTTCGCCGTTGAGCAGCAGGTAGCAGGTTTCCAGGTAGTCCGACTTTTCAGCCAGCTGTTCGATCGGGTAGCCGCGGTGCAGCAGGATGCCGTTGTCGCCGTCGATATAGGTGATCTTCGACTCGCAGGAAGCGGTCGACATGAAACCAGGGTCGAAAGTGAAGCGGCCCGTGGCCGTCAGGCCTCGAACATCGATAACATCGGGACCAACGGTGCCGGTTAAAATGGGCAGCTCGACGGGGGCTGCGCCCTCGATGATCAACTGCGCTTTTTTGTCAGCCATGTGGCCTCCTATTTATGCTTGAAATCATCAGACAGACCCCCCACGCAGGGCCCGCACCACTATAGTGAGATAAATTTGAATGTCAATTTGCCTAAAGTCTTGCTCCAGAAGGCTTTAACCCTACTTTTTTATCGAAATTGACCGCCATTTACGCCTTTTATACGTGTTGCGCAATGCGCCGTTTTGGGAAGGTATGTCCGTTGTCATTAGTAGCCTAACTGTCTATACTCGGCCACCGACCGCCAAGGGCTTTTGGGCTTGCGTTATTGGGGGTCGCCTCCCTGGGTGGTGGTTACCTGACCAGTGCACTCCCCAACAACTTTGCCCTGATTGTTAGGGGCTCTTCAGTGTGAAAAAAAAGCCGTGAAAAGCCAACGACCTGTAAACCTAGACCTAAGGACCATCAAACTCCCAGTCACTGCTTACACGTCCATTCTTCACCGTATCTCCGGTGTCATCCTCTTCGTGTGCCTTGCCATCATGCTTTATGCATTGGACAAGTCGCTGAGTTCCGAGGAAGGCTTCGGCGAGGTGAAAGCGTGTCTGACCAGTCCGCTAGCCAAGCTAGTGATTTGGGGCATCCTGTCCGCCTTGCTGTATCACTTGGTTGCCGGTGTGCGCCACTTGATCATGGACATGGGCATCGGTGAGACGCTGGAAGGCGGCAAGCTGGGCTCGAAAATCGTTATCGCCGTTTCCGTGGTGGTAATCGTTCTGGCAGGAGTTTGGATATGGTAACTAACGTCACGAACCTCTCGCGTTCGGGCCTCTATGACTGGATGGCGCAACGTGTGTCTGCGGTCGTTCTCGCGGCTTACTTCATTTTCCTGATCGGATACCTCGCGGCGAACCCGGGCCTTGGCTATGACCAATGGCACGCGCTCTTCGCCAACAACTGGATGCGTATCTTCAGCCTGCTGGCCCTTGTTGCTCTGGGCGCTCACGCCTGGGTCGGCATGTGGACCATCGCGACCGACTACCTGACGCCGATGGCGTTCGGCAAGTCCGCGACGGCTATACGTTTCCTCTTCCAGGCAGTATGCGGCGTTGCGATGTTCGCTTACTTCGTCTGGGGCGTGCAGATTCTCTGGGGTATCTGATTCATGGCTAACATTCCAACGATTTCTTTCGACGCCATCATTATTGGTGGTGGCGGTGCCGGCATGCGCGCAGCGCTGCAACTGGCGCAAGGCGGTCACAAGACTGCGGTAATCACCAAGGTTTTCCCGACCCGTTCGCACACTGTATCCGCCCAGGGCGGCATCACCTGCGCCATCGCGTCCGCTGACCCGAACGATGACTGGCGCTGGCACATGTACGATACCGTCAAGGGTTCCGACTACATCGGTGACCAGGACGCTATCGAATACATGTGTCAGGAAGGCCCGGCTGCCGTTTTCGAGCTGGACCACATGGGTCTGCCGTTCTCGCGTACCGAAACCGGCCGTATCTACCAGCGTCCGTTCGGCGGTCAGTCCAAGGACTACGGTAAAGGCGGCCAGGCTGCCCGTACCTGCGCTGCGTCCGACCGTACCGGTCACGCGCTGCTGCACACCCTTTATCAGGGCAACCTGAAAGCCGGTACCACGTTCCTGAACGAGTACTACGCTGTTGACCTGGTGAAAAACCAGGCCGGCGAATTCGTCGGCGTTATCGCCATCTGCATCGAAACCGGCGAAACCACCTACATCCGTGCCAAGGCTACCGTTCTGGCCACTGGCGGTGCAGGTCGTATCTACGCGTCCACCACCAACGCCCTGATCAACACCGGCGACGGTGTCGGCATGGCCCTGCGTGCTGGCGTACCGGTACAAGACATCGAAATGTGGCAGTTCCACCCGACTGGCATCGCCGGCGCCGGCGTACTGGTGACCGAAGGTTGCCGTGGTGAAGGTGGATACCTGATCAACAAGCACGGCGAGCGTTTCATGGAGCGTTATGCTCCGAACGCCAAGGACCTTGCCGGTCGTGACGTTGTGGCCCGTTCGATGGTTAAAGAGATCATTGCCGGCAACGGCTGCGGTCCGAATGGCGACCACGTGATGCTCAAGCTCGACCACCTGGGCGAGGAAGTGCTGCACAGCCGTCTGCCAGGCATCTGCGAGCTGTCGAAGACCTTTGCGCACGTTGACCCGGTGGTTGCTCCGGTTCCGGTTGTTCCTACCTGCCACTACATGATGGGCGGCGTTGCCACCAACATTCATGGCCAGGCGATCACCCAGGACGCCGACGGCGTAGACACCATCATCCCGGGCCTGTTCGCTGTAGGCGAAGTGGCTTGCGTATCGGTTCACGGCGCCAACCGCCTGGGCGGCAACTCGCTGCTCGACCTGGTGGTCTTCGGCCGTGCTGCCGGCCTGCACCTGGAAAAGGCGCTGACCGACGGTATCGAGTACGACGACGCCACCGAAGCCGACATCACTGCG
The DNA here is from genome assembly GCF_029967975.1 of Pseudomonas sp. V98_8. NCBI lineage: Bacteria > Pseudomonadati > Pseudomonadota > Gammaproteobacteria > Pseudomonadales > Pseudomonadaceae > Pseudomonas > Pseudomonas sp. V98_8. The sequence goes on along the minus strand of NZ_JASCAE010000080.1, from coordinate 76,222 downwards.
GCCCTGTCGCGCCTTGCCGCTCTGAACGAGCGTACCGATGGCGAAGACGTGGCAACCCTGCGTCGCGAGCTGCAAAACTGCATGCAGAACTACTTCGGTGTATTCCGTACCGGCGAATACATGCAGAAGGGTATTGCCCAGCTGGCTGACCTGCGCAAGCGCATCGCCAACGTCAAGATCAACGACAAGTCGCAGGCGTTCAACACTGCGCGAATCGAAGCTCTGGAACTGCAGAACCTGCTGGAAGTGGCTGAAGCTACCGCCATCGCCGCCGAAGTACGTAAAGAGTCCCGCGGTGCTCACGCCCGTGAAGACTTTGAAGACCGTGACGACGAAAACTGGCTGTGCCACACCCTGTACTTCCCGGGTGAGAAGCGCGTTGCCAAGCGTGCCGTGAACTTCTCGCCGAAGACGGTTCCGACTTTTGAACCTAAGATTCGGACTTATTAAGGGTGGCCGCCATGTTGCAAGTCAGTGTTTATCGTTACAACCCTGATCAGGACGCTGCGCCGTTCATGCAGGAATTCCAGGTTGATACCGGTGGTAAAGACCTGATGGTGCTGGACGTACTGGCCCTGATCAAAGAGCAGGACGAAGGTTTCTCCTATCGTCGCTCTTGCCGTGAAGGTGTTTGCGGTTCCGACGGCATGAACATCAACGGCAAAAACGGCCTGGCGTGCGTTACGCCGCTGTCCGCCGTCGTAAAAGGTAACAAGCTGATCGTTCGTCCTCTGCCAGGTTTGCCGGTTATCCGTGACCTGGTCGTCGATATGAGCATCTTCTACAAGCAATACGAAAAGGTTAAGCCTTACCTGCAGAACGACACGCCGGCTCCGGCCATCGAGCGTCTGCAGTCCCCTGAAGAGCGTGAAAAGCTCGACGGTCTGTACGAGTGCATCCTGTGCGCCTGCTGCTCGACCTCGTGCCCGTCCTTCTGGTGGAACCCGGACAAGTTCCTGGGTCCAGCTGCACTGCTGCAAGCGTACCGCTTCCTGGCAGACAGCCGTGATACCAAGACGTCCGAGCGTCTGGCTTCGCTCGATGACCCGTTCAGCGTATTCCGCTGCCGCGGGATCATGAACTGCGTCAACGTATGTCCCAAAGGCCTGAACCCGACTAAGGCCATTGGTCACATCCGTAACATGCTGCTCTCCAGCGGCGTGTGATTCAGCTGCTGTACCCGCTGTACCCGTAGATGCTGCGGCGCAGGCTTCAACCGGCGCCGTAGTTTTAACCTGAGCAGCAGCTTAAAAGGCTGCGGCTCTTATTTTGAAGAAATGAGACAAGCAGGGGCATCCGGGCTGGTACCCGGACTATCAGTGTGATCCTAGTGGCTTGTTTTGGTCGCTGCATTCGGACTTCTGCAAGTTTGCTCGGTGTCGACACCGGTGGTGTTCCCCTAACCGAGGGTGACCAAGCATGCAAGAAAGCGTGATGCAGCGCATGTGGAACAGCGCCTACCTATCCGGTAGTAACGCTGCCTATGTGGAAGAGCTCTACGAGCTCTACCTGCACGACCCTAACGCTGTGCCAGAAGAGTGGCGCACCTACTTCCAGAAGTTGCCTGCTGACGGCAACCCTGCCACCGATGTTTCGCACTCCACAATTCGCGATCATTTCGTCTTGCTGGCAAAGAACCAGCGCCGCGCCCAACCGGTTTCCGCCGGCAGCGTGAGCAGTGAGCACGAGAAGAAGCAAGTTGAAGTGCTGCGATTGATCCAGGCCTACCGTATGCGTGGCCACCAGGCAGCCCAGCTTGACCCGCTGGGGCTGTGGCAGCGTCCTGCACCTGCAGACCTGTCGATCAATCATTACGGCTTGACCAATGCCGATCTTGATACGACCTTCCGTGCCGGCGACCTGTTCATCGGCAAAGAGGAAGCGAGCCTACGCGAAATTCACGAAGCGTTGCAGCAGACATATTGCCGCACCATCGGCGCTGAATTTACGCACATCACCGATTCCGAGCAGCGCCAGTGGTTCCAGCAGCGTCTGGAAAGCGTGCGTGGTCGTCCGACGTACTCCGCCGACATCAAGAGCCACCTGCTCGAGCGCGTGACCGCCGGTGAAGGCCTGGAAAAATACCTGGGCACCAAATACCCGGGTACCAAGCGTTTCGGCCTGGAAGGCGGCGAAAGCCTGATTCCGATGCTCGACGAGCTGATCCAGCGTTCCGGTTCCTACGGCACCAAGGAAATCGTCATCGGCATGGCCCACCGTGGCCGTCTGAACGTCCTGGTCAACACCTTCGGCAAGAACCCGCGCGAGCTGTTCGACGAGTTCGAAGGCAAGAAGAAGGTCGAGCTGGGCTCCGGTGACGTTAAATACCACCAGGGTTTCTCGTCCAACGTGATGACCACCGGTGGTGAAGTTCACCTGGCCATGGCGTTCAACCCGTCCCACCTGGAAATCGTTTCCCCGGTGGTCGAGGGTTCGGTGCGCGCCCGTCAGGATCGTCGTAACGACCTGACCGGTGAGAAAGTACTGCCGATCTCCATCCACGGTGACGCGGCATTCGCCGGTCAAGGCGTGGTGATGGAAACCTTCCAGATGTCGCAGACCCGCGGTTTCAAGACCGGCGGTACCGTGCACATCGTGATCAACAACCAGGTCGGTTTCACCATCAGCAACCCGCTGGACTCGCGTTCCACCGAGTACGCCACCGACGTCGCGAAGATGATCCAGGCGCCGATCCTCCATGTGAATGGCGATGATCCGGAAGCCGTGTTGTTCGTGACCCAGCTGGCCATCGACTACCGCATGCAGTTCAAGCGTGACGTGGTGATCGACCTGGTCTGCTACCGTCGTCGCGGCCACAACGAGGCCGACGAGCCAAGCGGCACCCAGCCGATCATGTATCAGCAGATCACCAAGCAGCGCACCACCCGTGAGCTGTACGCCGATCGTCTGACCCAGGCCGGTGTACTGGACGCTGAACGTGTCCAGGCCAAGGTCGACGAGTACCGCAACGCGCTGGACAACGGCCTGCACGTCGTGAAATCGCTGGTCAAGGAACCGAACAAAGAGCTGTTCGTGGACTGGCGTCCGTATCTGGGCCACGCCTGGACCGCGCGTCACGACACGCGCTTCGACCTGAAGACCTTGCAAGAACTGTCCGCCAAGCTGCTGGAAATTCCGGAAGGCTTCGTGGTTCAGCGCCAGGTTGCCAAGATCTACGAAGACCGTCAGAAGATGCAAGCCGGCGGCCTGCCGATCAACTGGGGTTACGCCGAAACCATGGCGTACGCGACCCTGGCGTTCGAAGGTCACCCGATCCGCATGACCGGCCAGGACATCGGCCGCGGTACGTTCTCGCACCGTCATGCCGTGTTGCACAACCAGAAGGACGCGGGCACCTACATCCCGTTGCAGAACCTGTACGACGGTCAGCCACGCTTCGACCTGTACGACTCGTTCCTGTCCGAAGAAGCGGTACTGGCGTTCGAGTACGGTTACTCGACCACCACGCCGAACGCGCTGGTTATCTGGGAAGCCCAGTTTGGCGACTTCGCCAACGGCGCCCAGGTTGTAATCGACCAGTTCATCACCAGTGGCGAGCACAAGTGGGGCCGTCTGTGCGGTCTGACCATGCTGCTGCCGCACGGTTATGAAGGTCAGGGGCCGGAGCACTCCTCGGCTCGTCTGGAGCGTTACCTGCAGCTGTGCGCCGAGCACAACATCCAGGTGTGCATGCCAACGACGCCGGCACAGATCTACCACTTGCTGCGCCGTCAGGTGATTCGCCCGCTGCGCAAGCCTCTGGTAGTCCTGACTCCGAAGTCGCTGCTGCGCCACAAGCTGGCCATCTCGACCCTGGAAGATCTGGCCGAAGGTTCCTTCCAGACCGTTATCCCGGAAATCGACGCCCAAGACCCGAAAAAGGTCGAGCGCGTTGTCCTGTGTAGCGGCAAGGTCTACTACGACCTGCTGGAAAAACGCCGTGCCGAAGGCCGTGACGATATCGCCATCGTGCGTATCGAGCAGCTGTACCCATTCCCTGAGGACGACTTGAAAGAAGTCCTGGCTCCCTACACCAACGCCAAGCATGCCGTTTGGTGCCAGGAAGAGCCGATGAACCAGGGTGCCTGGTACTGCAGCCAACACCACATGCGTCGCAGCATCAGCAACCTCAACAAGTCTCTCGTACTCGAGTACGCGGGCCGCGAGGCTTCTGCTGCACCGGCATGCGGTTACGCATCGATGCACGCCGAACAGCAGGAACAACTGCTGCAAGACGCCTTTACTGTTTAACGCCTTCGCGCACCTGAAACCGAATTTAAGGAACCACAGATAATGGCTATCGAGATCAAAGCCCCCACTTTCCCGGAATCGGTTGCCGATGGCACCGTTGCCACCTGGCACAAAAAACCGGGCGACGCGGTCAAGCGCGACGAACTGATCGTCGACATCGAAACCGATAAAGTCGTACTCGAAGTGTTGGCTACCGCTGACGGCGTGCTGGGCGCTATCGTCAAGAACGAAGGCGACACCGTTCTGTCCGACGAAGTCCTGGGCTCCATCGAAGCGGGCGGCGCTGCTGCCGCTCCAGCTGCTGCGGCACCTGCCGCCGCTGCCCAGGCTGCTGCCCCGGCCGCCGAAGGCGAAGACGATCCTGTTGCTGCACCGGCTGCGCGTAAGCTGGCTGAAGAAAACGGCATCAACATCGCTTCCGTTGCCGGCACTGGCAAAGGCGGTCGCGTGACCAAGGAAGACGTGGTTGCAGCCGTTGCTGCCAAGAAAGCCGCTCCGGCTGCCGCGCCTGCCAAGGCTGCCGCACCTGCCGCTGCTGCTCCGGTGTTCGCTGCCGGCGATCGCATCGAGAAGCGCGTACCGATGACCCGCGTGCGGGCCACCGTTGCCAAGCGTCTGGTCGAAGCCCAGTCGAACATGGCGATGCTGACCACTTTCAACGAAGTCGACATGACCGAAGTCATGGCGCTGCGTTCGAAGTACAAGGATCTGTTCGAGAAGTCCCACAACGGCGTGCGCCTGGGCTTCATGTCGTTCTTCGTGAAAGCGGCCACCGAAGCGCTGAAACGCTTCCCGGCTGTCAACGCCTCGATCGACGGCGCTGACATCGTTTACCACGGCTACGCTGACGTCGGCGTTGCAGTTTCCAGCGATCGCGGCCTGGTTGTTCCGGTTCTGCGTAACGCCGAGCTGATGAGCCTGGCTGAAATCGAAGGCGGCATCGCTACCTTCGGCAAGAAAGCCCGCGACGGCAAACTGTCGATGGACGAAATGACCGGTGGTACCTTCACCATCACCAACGGCGGTACCTTCGGTTCGATGATGTCGACCCCGATCGTCAACCCGCCACAAGCAGCCATCCTGGGCATGCACAACATCATCCAGCGTCCTATGGCCATCAACGGCCAGGTCGTTATCCGTCCGATGATGTACCTGGCCCTGTCCTACGATCACCGTCTGATCGATGGCAAAGAAGCTGTGACTTTCCTGGTGACCATCAAGAACCTGCTGGAAGATCCGGCTCGTCTGTTGCTGGATATCTGATAGAAGCAGTCGCGAGCTGCAAGCCCAGGCTGTCGGAAAACCCGCAGCCTGGCTTGTCGCTTGCGGCTTCAAGCTTTTCGCTAAAGAGGATTTTTTGAATGTCGCAGAAATTTGACGTAGTAGTGATCGGCGCGGGCCCTGGCGGCTACGTAGCTGCCATCAAGGCCGCTCAGTTGGGCCTCAGCACTGCCTGCATCGAGAAGTACACCGACAAGGATGACAAACTGGCTCTGGGCGGTACTTGCCTGAACGTCGGCTGCATTCCGTCCAAGGCGCTGCTGGACAGCTCCTGGAAGTACAAGGAAGCCAAAGAAGGCTTCGCGATCCACGGTATCAACCACGCTGGCGTGACCATGGACGTGCCAGCAATGGTCGGCCGTAAAGCCACCATCGTCAAAGGCCTGACCTCCGGTGTTGCTACCCTGTTCAAAGCCAACGGTGTGACCTCCATCCAGGGTCACGGCAAGCTGCTGGCCGGCAAGAAAGTTGAAGTCACCAAGCCTGACGGTTCGGTAGAAGTCATCGAAGCCGAGAACGTGATCCTGGCACCAGGCTCGCGTCCGATCGACATTCCACCGGCTCCGGTCGACCAGAATGTGATCGTCGATTCCACCGGCGCCCTGGAATTCCAATCCGTACCAAAACGCCTGGGCGTGATCGGCGCTGGCGTGATCGGTCTGGAGCTGGGTTCGGTCTGGTCGCGTCTGGGTGCAGAAGTGACTGTCCTGGAAGCCCTGGACACTTTCCTGATGGCCGCTGACGCAGCCGTTTCCAAGGAAGCGCTGAAAACCCTGACCAAGCAGGGCCTGGACATCAAGCTGGGCGCTCGCGTGACCGGCTCCAAAGTGAACGGCGACGAAGTCGTGGTGAACTACACCGATGCCAACGGCGAGCAGAACATCACTTTCGACAAGCTGATCGTAGCCGTTGGTCGCCGCCCGGTGACCACTGATCTGCTGGCTGCCGACTGCGGCGTGACCCTGGACGAGCGCGGTTTCGTGCACGTCGACGATCACTGCGCCACCACCGTACCGGGCGTCTACGCCATTGGTGACGTGGTTCGCGGCATGATGCTGGCGCACAAAGCGTCGGAAGAAGGCATCATGGTTGTCGAGCGCATCAAGGGCCACAAGGCCCAGATGAACTATGATTTGATCCCTTCGGTTATTTATACTCACCCGGAAATCGCGTGGGTTGGTAAAACCGAGCAGGCCTTGAAAGCTGAAGGCGTTGAAGTTAACGTCGGCACCTTCCCGTTCGCAGCCTCCGGCCGTGCCATGGCTGCCAACGACACCGGTGGTTTCGTCAAGGTCATCGCAGATGCCAAGACAGACCGCGTATTGGGCGTCCACGTGATTGGCCCAAGCGCTGCCGAACTGGTTCAGCAGGGTGCGATCGGTATGGAATTCGGCACCAGCGCTGAAGACCTGGGCATGATGGTTTTCTCCCATCCGACCCTGTCTGAAGCCTTGCACGAAGCTGCTTTGGCAGTGAATGGCGGCGCCATCCACATCGCCAACCGCAAGAAGCGTTGAAGGCTATGTGAAAACGTCGCGAGCGACGGAAAGACAAGGCAAAAACAGGTGAGAAAGCGGAGTTGACGTCAGTCAATGAGCATTTTGAACCTGTTTTTAACGCAGTATTTCCGAGCGCAGCAGTTTTCACATGTCTGAAAAGACAATAAGAAACCACGGCGGAGTGGCCCGTCGTGAGCCTTGCATGCAAGACTCACCGCGGAATATCCGCTGGACGCAGCCTTGCATGGCTGCACCGGTTGTCCGGAAAGGCCATGCAAGCAGCAGTCACAGGTGGTGCGGCACTTGAATGAGTGCAGCACCGAATGCGCAGTACCTAACGAAGACGGTAATAAGCATGAATCTTCACGAGTATCAGGGTAAGCAGCTGTTCGCTGAATACGGCCTGCCAGTTTCCACCGGTTACGCGGTAGACACCCCGGAAGCAGCAGCAGAAGCTTGCGACAAGATCGGCGGCAGCGAGTGGGTTGTCAAAGCCCAGGTCCACGCCGGTGGTCGCGGTAAAGCGGGCGGCGTTAAGCTGGTTCGCAGCAAAGAAGACGCTAAAGCATTCGCACAGCAGTGGCTGGGCAAGCGTCTGGTGACTTACCAGACTGACGCCAATGGTCAGCCAGTCACCAAGATCCTGGTTGAATCGTGCACTGATATCGCTAAAGAGCTGTACCTGGGCGCTGTCGTTGACCGTTCGAGCCGTCGCATCGTGTTCATGGCTTCCACCGAAGGTGGCGTGGACATCGAGAAAATCGCTCACGACACTCCAGAAAAAATTCTGAAAGCCACTATCGATCCACTGGTTGGCGCTCAGCCATTCCAGGGTCGCGAGCTGGCATTCCAGCTGGGTCTGGAAGGCAAGCAGGTTGCTCAGTTCGCCAAGATCTTCGTTGGTCTGGCCAAGCTGTTCAAGGATCACGACCTGGCCCTGCTGGAAGTGAACCCGCTGGTGATCAAGGCTGACGGCGATCTGCACTGCCTGGACGCCAAGATCAACATCGACGCCAACGCCATGTACCGTCAGCCTAAGCTGAAGACTTTCCACGATCCGTCGCAAGACGATCCGCGCGAAGCGCACGCTGCCAAGTTCGAACTGAACTACGTAGCACTGGAAGGCAACATCGGTTGCATGGTCAACGGTGCTGGCCTGGCCATGGGTACCATGGACATCGTCAACCTGCATGGCGGCAAGCCAGCCAACTTCCTCGACGTGGGCGGCGGTGCTACCAAAGAACGCGTTACCGAAGCGTTCAAGATCATTCTGTCCGACACCAACGTCGCTGCAGTACTGGTTAACATCTTCGGCGGCATCGTTCGTTGCGACATGATTGCCGAAGGCATCATCGGTGCAGTGAAAGAAGTCGGCGTGAAAATCCCGGTTGTTGTTCGCCTTGAAGGCAACAACGCTGAGCTGGGCGCTAAAGTACTGGCAGAAAGCGGTTTGAACATCATCGCTGCTACCAGCCTGACCGACGCTGCTCAACAAGTTGTCAAAGCTGCGGAGGGCAAATAATGAGCGTCCTGATCAATAAAGACACCAAAGTTATCTGCCAGGGTATTACCGGTTCGCAAGGTAGTTTCCACACCCAGCAAGCCATCGAGTACGGCACCAAGATGGTTGGTGGTGTAACTCCAGGCAAAGGCGGCACCGAGCACCTGGGCCTGCCAGTGTTCAACACCGTGAAAGACGCCGTAGCGGCCACTGGCGCCACCGCCAGCGTGATCTACGTTCCGGCTCCTTTCTGCAAGGACTCGATCCTGGAAGCTGCTTTCGGCGGCATCAAGCTGATCGTGTGCATCACCGAAGGCATTCCTACCCTGGACATGCTGGACGCTAAAGTTAAGTGCGACGAACTGGGCGTAGTCCTGATCGGCCCTAACTGCCCAGGCGTGATCACCCCAGGCGAATGCAAGATCGGCATCATGCCAGGTCACATTCACTTGCCAGGCAAGGTCGGTATCGTTTCCCGTTCCGGCACCCTGACCTACGAAGCTGTGAAGCAGACTACTGACGCCGGTTTCGGTCAGTCGACTTGCGTCGGCATCGGTGGTGACCCGATCCCGGGTTCGAACTTCATCGACATCCTGAAGCTGTTCCAGGAAGACCCGAAGACCGAAGCGATCGTGATGATCGGTGAGATCGGCGGTTCGGCTGAAGAAGAAGCGGCTGCCTACATCAAGGCACACGTGACCAAGCCGGTTGTTTCCTACATCGCTGGTGTGACTGCCCCTCCGGGCAAGCGCATGGGCCATGCTGGCGCAATCATCTCTGGCGGCAAAGGCACTGCAGACGAGAAATTCGCTGCTCTGCAAGACGCAGGCGTTAAAACCGTGCGTTCGCTGGCAGACATCGGCAAGGCCCTGGCCGAGCTGACCGGTTGGGCTGTCAAGTAAGCCTCGCGCTTAGCTGACGCTTCACCAAACAAAGGCCACCTTCGGGTGGCCTTTGTCGTTTCCGGGGTTTGAGATGTGTGCTGGGTTTTTGTGGCGAGGGGATTCATCCCCGTTCGGCTGCGCAGCAGTCGTGAAATCAGCAACGCGGTATTTCTGAACACCGAATGTGACAGTTCTGGGACCGCTTTGCGGTCCAACGGGGATGAATCCCCTCGCCACAGGGTCGGGGCAGGAAAATTAAGTATGTAAACGCGACATGGAAACGTCGTGTATCGGATAGTTCGCCCTCAAACAGTGCGTTTGTCGCCCAAATTCGTTAGGCTACGCGCCATTTTTGCGTCCGCGCCCACAAGGCTGCAACGCGCTTAAAGGGTTGGCCCCATACGGACCGACAGCATTTCCCTCACCCATAGGGAAATCCCTCTCTAAATTCCGATTCAGTAGTGTGGTATTTCCTTAATGAAAGTGTTGAAAGGCCAGGATATCCTGGCACTTGGTTTTATGACGTTTGCCCTGTTCGTCGGGGCTGGCAACATCATCTTCCCGCCTATCGTCGGTTTGCAGTCCGGGCCTCATGTCTGGATGGCGGCACTGGGCTTCCTCATCACCGCAGTCGGTCTACCCGTAGTCACTGTCGTTGCCCTGGCCAAGGTCGGTGGCGCCATGGATGCGCTGAGCAGCCCGATTGGCAAGATCGCCGGTGGCTTGCTGGCAGCAGCCTGCTACCTCGCTGTCGGCCCGCTGTTCGCCACGCCGCGTACCGCTACCGTATCCTTTGAAGTCGGCCTGGCACCCCTGACCGGCGAAAGCCCACTGGCGTTGTTCCTCTACAGCTCGGTGTACTTCCTGGTGGTGTTCTTCATTTCGCTCTATCCGGGCCGTCTGCTGGACACCGTCGGACGTTTCCTCGCACCGCTGAAGATCATCGCGTTGGCCGCGCTCGGCATCGCTGCGTTCGCGTTGCCTGCCGGTGATATCGGCCATGCTACGCCTGAGTACGTGGCGGCGCCGTTTTCCCAGGGGTTCATCAATGGTTACCTGACCATGGACACCCTCGGTGCACTGGTGTTCGGCATCGTGATCGTCAATGCCATTCGCTCGCGCGGCGTCGAGTCGCCAGCGCTGATCACCCGCTACGCGATCATTGCCGGCTTGATCGCCGGCGTGGGCCTGGCTTTGGTGTACATCAGCCTGTTCCGCCTGGGCTCGGGCAGCCATGAAGTGGCGGCTGGCGCTACCAACGGCGCGGCGGTCTTGCACGCCTACGTACAACACACCTTCGGTTCCCTGGGCAGCGGATTCCTTGCGGTGCTGATTTCCCTGGCGTGCCTGGTAACGGCTGTCGGCCTGACCTGCGCCTGTGCCGAATACTTCAGCCGTGTGCTGCCACTGTCCTACAAGACGCTGGTGATCATCCTCGCGGCGTTCTCGCTGCTGGTGTCCAATCTGGGCCTGACCAAGCTGATCGCGTTCTCGATCCCGGTCCTGACCGCGATCTACCCGCCGTGCATCGCCTTGGTGGCCCTGAGCTTCTGCAAGGACTTCTGGCATGAACAAGGGCGCATTGTCGGCCCGGTGATGCTGGTGTCGTTCATCTTCGGCCTGATCGACGCGCTCAAGGGTGCGGGTCTGGCGGATTGGATGCCGTCTCAGTTGGCTCACTTGCCGTTGAGCGAGCAGGGCCTGGCATGGCTGGTGCCCTCGGTGATGACCCTGGTGGTCGCGGTGGTTTGCGACCGTCTGCTGGGCAAGCGCGAAGAAGCGCTGGCTTAAGCTTTACCGGCCCGTCACAAGCGGGCCTGTAAACAACGCAGAAATGCCCCGTATCAATCGATACGGGGCATTTTTTTATGGGGTGATGCGGTGTCTTTTCTTCTGCGCTAACGTCGAAAGACTGCGCAATCCCCTGTAGGAGCGAGCATGCTCGCGAAAAACCTGAGAGCAACGCGTGTATTCAGTAAACACGCGCCATAGTTCGCGACCTTCGCGAGCATGCTCGCTCCTACAAAGGGTACGGTGTTCCTGCTACTACATCACAAGGACCTGCATGTCGTTCATCCAAGCCAACCTGATTCACATCCTCGCTGCCATCTGGTTCGTCATCTGCTGGGGCGGCTACACCCGCTATGCGACCTGGAAAGGCCGAGATACGGCCTGCCTGGCCAGCGTGCTGCATCTGTATCGCGAAGACTGGATGCGCCGCATGCTGCTGCGTGACAACCGCATCGCCGATGCCAGCGTGATCGGCAACCTGGAGCGCAATGCGTCGTTCTTTGCCTCCAGTACCCTGATTATCCTGGCCGGTATTCTCACGGTGCTTGGGGCGTCGGAAAGGGCGGTGTCGTTGCTGGCGGATATCCCGATGGTGCAACAGGCGTCCCAGGGGATGTCCGAGATCAAGTTGTTGTGCCTGGCACTGGTGTTCGTCTACGCGTTCTTTACCTTCAGCTGGTGCATGCGCCAGTACAACTTCGCGGCCATCCTGGTGGGCTCTGCGCCCATGGTGGGTGAGCGACATGTGTCGGAGCTGGAGCGCAAAGCCTTTGCCAACCGTGCTGCCCGGGTTATCTCCATGGCCGCCAACCAGTTCAACTTCGGCCTGCGTTCCTACTATTTCGGCATGACCATGCTGGCCTGGTTCGTCAGCCCCTGGCTGTTCATGTTGATGAGTGCCGGCGTCGTGTTTGTACTGTACCGCCGTGAGTTTCACTCCGACGTTCTCGATGTCATGGTCTATACCCCTACAGAGGCACCGTTGCCCGAGGTGAACAAAGAGGCCGCTTGATGAGTATTCCATTCTGGTGCGTATTTATCAGTGCCGTGCTGATTTACGTGGCGCGCATGCCCGTGACCACGGCGATGAAAGAGCAGGGGGGTTACAACAACCACCTGCCGCGCCAACAGCAGGCGCAACTTACAGGCCTGGGCGCGCGCGCGGTGGCGGCCCATCAGAACAGCTTCGAAGCCTTCATATTGTTTGCGGTGGGCGTGTTGATGGCCCACACCACGCAAACAGCGGGATGGCTCATCGATTGGCTGGCGATTATCTTTGTGGTAGCGCGGGTGATCTATCTGGTGTGCTATTGGAAGGACCTGGCCTGGCAGCGAAGTCTGGTTTGGCTGGTGGGTTTGATCTGCTCGTTGTTGTTGATGATCAGTCCGACTTTTCGAACGATTTTGCTCTAACGGGTCAATCGCCGATAAAAGAAAACCCGCACTTGGCGGGTTTTCTTTTATCGCGAGAAGCGGCTTATTGCTTCTTGGCAGCTTCTTCTTGTGCTGCTGCGTTCGATTCAGCCTGAGCTTTGGCAGCTTCGGCGTTTTCTTTCGCCGCGTCGTTCACTTTATCCTGAGCTTTGTTCATGTCTTGCTGCGCTTGCTCAGCATGTTTGGTGGCATCTTGAGCTTTGTCCTCGGATTTTTTATCGCAGGCAGCGAGACCGAGGGAAGCGGTCAACATCAAGGCAATAGCTAAAGTCTTACGCATGGGGTGTTTCTCCTTATGGAAATTATCTATCTGGCCTTAAGAGCACAGCCATCAGGGTTAAGTTCCTCAAATTCCAGAGATATATAAGTTTGTTCTAACGCGGAACTTTTACCTGGGCCCCGACTTCACTGAAGCGCTGTAAACAAGAGTCTTTATCAAATGGCTGAAAATCCCGTTTTTGAGCGTGCAACACGATTTTTGTCGGCGCTGCGACATTGCCAGGTGCTCGGATTACGAGTTCACAGCGCCAGTGCCGACGGGCTCACGGTGGTGCTGCCTTATAGCCCGCAGATCGTCGGCAATCCCCTGACGGGCGTGATTCACGGCGGCGTCCTGACCACGTTGATGGACACCGCTTGCGGCATGTCTACCCTCTGCGTACTCCCGGAGTTCGAAGTTTGCCCCACCCTCGACTTGCGCATCGACTACATGCACGCCGCCGAGCCGCACAAGGATGTCTACGGTTTCGCGCAATGCTATCGGGTGACCACTGATGTGATCTTTGCCCGAGGCTTTGCCTATCAGGATGATCCCGAACAGCCCATTGCCCATGTCGTGGGCACTTTCATGCGCATGGGCAAGGGCATCAAAGGCACCAAGGGTTTCGGCGGCGCCATCGCCGGAGGTGCGGCATGAGTGAGTCGTTCAAGGAGCAAGTGCAACTGGCCCATGAGCGGGGAGAGTACGCCCCGTTGTTGAGCCTGATTCCCTACGCCAGTTTGATCGGTGTCGAATGCTCGCGGGTGGGGGATGAGTTGTTGTTTCGCCTGCCGGCCAACAAGGACAACATAGGTAACCCGTTATTGCCGGCCATCCATGGCGGCGTGATCGCCGGTTTCATGGAGCTGTCCGCCGCGCTGCACCTGTTGGTGGCCACCGGTTCGCCGGGCGTGCCGAAAATCATCGACTTCTCCCTCGATTACCTGCGCGCCGGGCAGTTTCGCGATACCTGGGCCCGCTGCCAGGTCTGTCGTCAGGGACGCCGGGTCGCCAACGTGGCGGTGACCGCGTGGCAAAGCACCGAATCCGAACCCATTGCCACGGCACGGGCGCATTTCAAACTCGATGAGCCCTTGAAATCCTGAATGGAGCCCCCAACTCTGATGACAACCCGCCGCCGACCCTCAGGGTCGCGGCTTATGCCATCTGATTGGAGTTTGATGACCATGAGTGTGGAAACTCAAAAGGAAACCCTGGGCTTCCAGACCGAGGTGAAGCAACTGCTGCACCTCATGATCCATTCGCTGTATTCCAACAAGGAAATTTTCCTTCGCGAACTGATCTCGAACGCCTCTGACGCTGTAGACAAATTACGTTTCGAAGCGCTGGCCAAGCCGCAATTGCTCGAAGGCGGCGCTGAACTGAAAATCCGTGTGAGCTTCGACAAGGACGCCAAGACCGTCACCCTCGAAGACAACGGCATCGGCATGAGCCGCGAAGATGCGATCACCCACTTGGGCACCATCGCCAAATCCGGTACCGCCGACTTCATGAAGCACCTGACGGGCGACCAGAAGAAAGACTCGCACCTGATCGGTCAGTTCGGTGTCGGCTTCTACTCGGCCTTCATCGTCGCCGACAAAGTCGATGTGTACAGCCGTCGTGCCGGCAGCGATGCCAGCGAAGGCGTGCACTGGTCGTCCAAAGGTGAGGGCGATTTCGAAGTCGCGACCATCGACAAGGCCGAGCGCGGTACCCGTATCGTCCTGCACCTGAAATCCGGTGAAGACGAGTTCGCCGATGGCTGGCGCCTGCGTAACATCATCAAGAAGTATTCCGACCACATCGCCTTGCCGATCGAGTTGCCCAAAGAAGTGGCAGCTGTCGAGGGTGAGGAGAAGCCTGCCGTTGAATGGGAAACCGTCAACCGCGCCAGCGCCCTGTGGACCCGTCCGCGTACCGAAATCAAGGACGAGGAATACCAGGAATTCTACAAGCACATCGCCCACGACTTCGAAAACCCGCTGAGCTGGAGCCACAACAAGGTCGAAGGCAAGCTGGAATACAGCTCGCTGTTGTACGTGCCGGCCCGTGCTCCATTCGACCTGTACCAGCGTGAAGCGCCGAAAGGCCTGAAGCTGTACGTGCAGCGCGTGTTCGTCATGGATCAGGCCGAGTCCTTCCTGCCGCTGTACCTGCGCTTCATCAAGGGTGTGGTGGACTCCAATGACCTGTCGCTGAACGTGTCGCGGGAAATCCTGCAGAAAGACCCGATCATCGACTCCATGAAGTCGGCACTGACCAAGCGCGTGCTGGACATGCTGGAAAAGCTGGCGAAGAACGATCCAGAGCAATACAAGGGCTTCTGGAAAAACTTCGGCCAGGTCATGAAAGAAGGCCCGGCAGAAGACTTCGCCAACAAAGAGAAAATCGCTGGCTTGCTGCGTTTTGCCTCGACCAATGGTGATGACGGCGAACAGGTTGTCGGCCTGACTGAGTACCTGGCGCGCGCCAAGGAAGGTCAGGACAAGATCTACTACCTGACCGGCGAAACCTACGCGCAAGTCAAGAACAGCCCGCACCTGGAAGTCTTCCGCAAGAAAGGCATCGAAGTGCTGCTGCTGACCGATCGTATCGACGAGTGGCTGATGAGCTACCTGAGCGAATTCGACGGAAAGGGCTTTGTCGACGTGGCACGCGGTGACCTGGACCTCGGCAACCTGGACTCGGAAGAGGACAAGAAAGCCGCTGAAGAAGTCGCCAAGTCCAAAGAAGGCCTGGTTGAGCGTCTGAAGACTGCTCTGGGCGAATCCGTTGCTGAAGTACGGGTATCCCATCGCCTGACCGATTCCCCGGCGATCCTGGCCATCGGCGAGCAGGACCTGGGCCTGCAGATGCGTCAGATCCTCGAAGCCAGCGGGCAGAAGGTTCCGGATTCGAAGCCGATCTTCGAATTCAACCCGGCTCACCCACTGATCGAGAAGCTCGACAGCGAGCAGAGCGACGAGCGCTTCGGCGATCTGTCGCACATCCTCTTCGATCAGGCGGCCCTGGCGGCCGGCGACAGCTTGAAGGACCCGGCGGCCTATGTGCGCCGCCTGAACAAGCTGCTGGTTGAGCTGTCGGCTTAACGACGTTGTAGAAAAACCCGCTTCGGCGGGTTTTTTCATTCTGGTATTTAAATAATCAGGAGTCAGATATGAGCCAAATCACTGTACGTTCTGTTGCTTATCAGATTGACGGCCAGCCGTACGAAAGCCGCCTGGCCTTCGACGCTGACCACAAGGGGCCGCGTCCAGGTTTATTGATGGCGCCGAACTGGATGGGCGTGGGTGCCGGTGCCGAGGAGATCGCCAAATCGGTCGCGGCCAAGGGCTATGTGGTGCTGATCGCGGACCTCTACGGCCAATCGGTGCGCCCACAGAACAATGATGAGGCAGGCGCGGCAATGATGCCGCTCAAGAATGACCGGCCGCTGCTGCGCAAGCGCATGCAAGTGGCGTTCGAGCAATTGCAAAGCCAGGGTGAGGTCGCTGTCGATACGGCGAAACTGGCCACGTTCGGTTTCTGTTTCGGTGGCTGCTGCGCGCTGGAACTCGCCCGTACGGGTGCGCCTGTGAAAGCGGCTGTCTCGTTCCACGGCACGCTGGATACACCGAATCCGGCCGATGCGAAAAACATCAAGGGCAAGGTGCTGGTACTGCATGGCGCTTCCGATCCATTGGTGCCTAAAGAACAGCTGCCCGCGTTTGAAGATGAAATGAACGCGGCTGGCGTGGATTGGCAACTGCTGAGCTACGGCGGTGCGTTCCATTCGTTCACCGATCCGCATGCGAACGTGCCGGGCATGATGATGTACGACGCGAAGGTCGCCGCACGCGCGTTCACTTCGATGCACAACCTGCTGGATGAAGTGTTCAAGGGCTGATCAGTTGCCAGGCATTGACTGAACGGCGCCTGAGCCGGCCTCTTCGCGGGCAAGTCCGCTCCCACAGGGTTCGATGGCGTACACAAAGCTTGTGATCACCATCATTCACTGTGGGAGCGGGCTTGCCCGCGAAGACGGCCTGACAGGCGATGGATTGCTTAAGGCAGTTCAATCCTCTCAACTTCCCCCGGCACCGTTGGCCAATCCCCGGCCGCCCAGCGCCGCCGCGCTTCATCGATAGCCGCCGGGTCGCTCGCCACGAAATTCCAGTTGATCCGCCGTGGCCCGTCCAGTGGCGCGCCACCGAACACCACCGCATGACAGTCGCTCTCGGCGAACAATGTCATCTCTTCTCCGGGCGGCAACACCACCAGCGAATGCGGCTCTATCGATTCGCCATCCAATTGCACTTCACCGCTCAACACATACAGTGCGCGCTCTTCATGCTCGGTGGGAATCAGCAAGGTCGTCGCCGTTTGCAGGTGCAGTTCGGCATACAGCGTAGGGGAAAGTACCGGCACTGGCGACTCCAGGCAAAAGCCCGAGCCTGCGATCATGCGGATCTTCACCCCAAGGTTCTCGCTGACTGGCAAGGTGCTCGCCGGGTGATGACTGTAGTGTCCCGGGCCCTGCTCCCGGTCTTTTGGCGACGCCAGCCAGATCTGCAGGCCGTGCATCGTAAAGCCGCTTTCTTTCAGTGCCTGGGGTGTGCGCTCGACATGGGCGATCGCGCTGCCGGCGGTCATCCAGCTGACATCACCGGCATTCACCACCTGATCCGAGCCAAGGCTGTCCTTGTGCTGCAGCTGGCCTTCAAAGAGGTAGGTGAGGGTGGACAGGCCGATGTGCGGATGCTGGCGGATGTTCATGCCTTCTCCCGCGGCGTAGCGGGTTTGCAGCATGTGGTCGAAAAACACGAAGGGCCCGACATTGCGGCATTTGGCTGACGGCAAAGGGCGAAGAATCGGTTGGCCTTCGACATCTTCTGCGCGGGGGCGGATCACGAGCGGAGTGTTCATGGTGCGTTCCAGGCTGAGCGGGTGATGCGGTCGAGCATAACCCGCTTGCGCAGCCGTTGCCGCTATTGGCTGAACGCGCCTTCGGACAGATGGGTTTCGATGCTGACTTCACTGCTGGTCATCAGCTTGTGTACCGGGCAGCGGTCAGCCACGCGGTGCAGCTCTTCGCGCTGGGCGTCGGTGAGTACGCCCTTGAGGGTCAGTTTCACATGCAGGGCATATTTGCCTTTCTGCTCTTCACTGTTGTCGCGTTTGACCTCCACGCCAACCCCCGTCAGCGGAATGTCCTTTTTCTTCGCATACATCTTCAAGGTCAGGGCCTTGCAGGCGCCCAGTGCGGCATCGAAGTAATCGTGTGGCTCCGGGGCCGAGCCTTCGCCGCCGGCGGTGACGGGCGCATCGGCAAAGAGTTCGTGATCATCGATCTGTACGGTATGGCGCAATCCTTCGGCGGAGACGGTATTGACGGTGACAGTCATAGGAAACCTCGCAAGCGACGGGAAAGGTCATTCGATCAAAAAAGGTGTTGAAGGTATAGAGCCATTGTGTTTTTCGGTCGTTCCAATTTTCGATCCTGAGAGTAAGTGCGATGGCGGAAATGCTGTTCGTTAAAACGGAGCAGTCTTGTGAGTCACTGGAATCGGTTTTTGAAATGTCACCTTCCTCGGCTTCGATCCGCAAGCAAGCTGTTGCCTGAGATCCCCATTGGCGTTCTTTCACTGAAACCAGTCAAATTCGATTACAAATGGTTTTCTGGTGCCGTCCGAAGAAATGTTGATTTGTTTTGCAAGGTCGTATTAATCTCGATGCTCACATCGGTTGGATATGATGGCTAATGAATCTTGAAAATATTCGATACCATATCGCAGTCACTCTCTTGGTTTTAGGGTGTTCAATTCCGATCATGGGAATGGTGGTCTGGGTAATCACTGAGATAATCCCACTTGAAGGTCGGACCTTGAAAATTGCTTACTTAACAACCTATGTGTTTATAGTATTGTTTGGTTTGCGATTTTACATTCCAAGAATGCGCGGTATGACATAAAGTGGCAGCGTATCATCCAACATTATGGATTGCTTAGTGTCGATTGATTTTCTTCGTCAATGGCGTTCAATGTGATAGAGTCAACTAATCCTTCAAAGAGCAAAGCCAGCCTCCCAGTTTGCTGATAGCTCCGCTCATTACTAATAGGGTCAAATCGAAAAAGCTGTACAGAGCCCGGCTTTCGCACAACTCTGAACATTCCGTATCCCGACAAAATTAAGTCTGTTGTGTAGTACGCCATATTGCCGCTGTAGCTATCCCTAAATAACGCCTGATAGCCGCGCCGAATAGGTCCTTCAGTGGTAGGCATGTCTGGGCCGTTATAAATATTAGCCGCACCTTCGGCGATATTGTTAGCTCCGTGACTGACTAGAAGTGCGCCTGGAATAACACCGACTCCCCAAGATGCGCCCGTAACCACCACCCCTGCTTTAATCTGTGCGCCTCCTGCTAGAATACTGATGCCGTTCTGAGTATAAAAAAACGCCTTGGATAATAGCTCTGCGTGCTCATCCCTGATCTGTTGCAGCCCTTCCCATGCGCTTATCACGCCCTCATCAACGGCCTGAATAATCTCATCAGCATAGGCAGATACAATCGATCCAAATCGTAGCCGCTCAATGCCATCAGGGATGTGCGCCATGCCTACGCTGCAGCCAGCTGCAACCAAATCTGAAGCCGCTCTGGTCACGTCATGAATATCACAGGAAGTTTCATTCATTCTCATTCATCCAGCTACTATAGGCGCTCGTTGCTCCCGGAATGTGCGCCCAAACAATGTCTCTATATCGAATAGATACCAACTCTTGCGGCTCTGCATCATTCATGCGAATTGCATGCAGTACCTGCTGACTGATATGCGCAATACGTGCCCCGGTGAGGCGAATGGAATAATACCGCTCTTGCCCTCCAGTCGAAGCAGTTCGGTATAAATTGATGGTGCAGTCCAGTTCTTCACCTTCATGCAGTGCGCTCGCCAGCAGCGGTGATGATTTGTCGATGGCTTTGGTTATCATGACAGGCATGTGTTTACCGCGACCACCGGTAATGCTTCCGTCATTGCCTGCAACCATATCATGCGAAAAAGCCAGCACCATGATTTCGTCCTGATGACCGAATTGACACTTGTTGCCGATAGAGCTCTGGCCTGAGCAGCCGGCAGAAATCTTCCCTTGACGCTTACCGGTAATGCTCATGTAACTATGGCTCGCCATTAAAATCGCTCCTTAATTTATAGGGAGCACCAGATTATAGGAAAAGTGTCGATCCAAGTTGTAGGCTGTTTCTGAAAATGTAATTTATCACCCGCGTTTTTTGATTAGGAAATCGCTGTGGGAAATTGCGACATAGTTTGTAGGATTAAGGTGTCAGGGAAGATCTAGTGTGTGTGCTAAAAAAGCACCCGGCGTTTGAAAGTCGGTTTATTAAATTGTCTTTATTGTTGTGTTCGAATGTTTTTCGGCGGGGATGTATGAAGTGTGGGTGCTAGTATCGTATAGGCTAAAGAGTAGCCAAGGGCGAGCGCTCCTGTTCAGCAGAAAAAATCCGATGCCAGAGGTCTGGCATCGGATTTTCGGGGAAGCTCGCAGGGGTTAATTGCTTAAGCAGGCAGCGTTGCCGCTATGGCGACGTTTCACATGTCGATTCGGCTCAGCTGCCTTTAACCGGCTTGCCATTGACCTTGCCGTCCAGGAGCATGATGTTGTACTCCTTGCCGTCGGTCTCGACCTGTTGCAGGCGGACCAGCAGGTAATCCCAGTCCTTGGCGAACCACAGCACGGTGATGCGCTTGCTTTGTGTCGGGTCGCGCACGCGCTCGACCTTGATTGCATCGATCTGGCCAGCCTTGGTGTCGACTTTTTCCGCACCCAGCACGCGGAAGTCATAGGTATCGACTTCGCCATCATCGACCACCTGGTAGCTCATGCTTTTCTTGCCAGCGGCCACGTCATGCTGCAGTGCCAGCTGGTAGGTGGATTTGTCGAGCATGCCGCGGTTCAGCGGGATATTGACCGCGTCACCACGATCAGTGCCGGTGACCTTCTTGGCGGTCCAGTCGAAGTCCAAGTCGGCCTTCTTGGCTTTGCCCAGGCCTCCGCGTTCGAAATGGTAGGACTGTGGCAGCAAGGTGTCCTTGTCGACGGTCAGGGTGCTTTCTTCGGACAGGCTGGCGATCATCATCGACGCCTTGAAGTTGAGCTTCCAGACGCCGTTGGCTTGCTTGGTCAGGCTGCGTTCAGCCGTGCCGCTCATGGGCAACTGTTTCCAGTCGGCGGTGTAGCTGGCGGAGAACGGTTGAAGGTCTGCGGCCTGTGCGAAGGGCAGGGCGAGCAGAGCACAAGCGAAGAGCAGGGCGCGACGCATAAAATCTCCTAGGTTCGAATCAAGTGGCCGCTGGGCGCAAGCAACTGTCCATCCAGTAAAGCACCTTGTTCACTGAGCGATAGCCGGCCTTCGGCAAACCAGCGTACGGCCATGGGGTAGATCAGGTGTTCCTGTACATGGACCCGCTGCGCCAGGCTCTGCGGCGAGTCGTGCAACTCTACCGGTATTACTGCTTGTACGACCAGTGGTCCGCCATCGAGTTCCTCGGTGACAAAGTGCACGGAGCAGCCGTGTTCGGCGTCCCCGGCCTCCAGCGCGCGCTGATGAGTGTGTAACCCTTTGTATTTGGGCAACAGCGAGGGATGGATATTGAGCAGGCGACCGGCGTAATGGCGTACGAAATCAGCGCTGAGAATGCGCATGAATCCGGCCAGCACCACGAGTTTGGGATTGAAGGCGTCGATCAGTTCGATCAGCGCGGCGTCGAAGGCCTCGCGGCCTTCGAAAGCCTTGTGATCCAGGGTGCGGGTTTCGATACCCGCGTCCCTGGCACGTTGCAGGCCGTAGGCGTCGGCGCGGTTGGAGATCACCGCAGCGACGCGGACCGGGCTGTCGCCGGTCTGCGTGCTGTCGATCAAGGCCTGCAAGTTACTGCCGGTGCCGGAGAGCAGCACCACGACATCACAGGTCTGGGACATCAGTGAGCCTTGAGGTTCTTCAGTTCAACCTGGGCCGCGCCTTCGGCAGCGGTGGCGATCTGACCGATGACCCAAGGCTGCTCGCCAGCTTCACGCAGCACGTTCAGCGCGGTTTCCACGTGCTCTTGAGCCACGCAGATAACCATGCCCACGCCGCAGTTCAGCACGCGGTGCATTTCGTTTTCGTCGACGTTGCCTTTTTCCTGCAGCCAGTCGAACACCGCAGGGCGAGTCCAGCTTGCCACGTCAACCACCGCTTGTGCGCCTTTTGGCAATACGCGCGGGATGTTGTCCAGCAGGCCGCCACCGGTGATGTGGGCCATGGCCTTGACCGCGCCTGTTTCCTTGATCAGCTTGAGCAGCGGCTTCACGTAGATACGGGTCGGGGCCATCAGCAGGTCGGTCAGCGGCTTGCCGTCGAGCTGGATGTTCTCGATGTCGGCACCGGACACTTCGATGATCTTGCGGATCAGCGAATAGCCGTTGGAGTGCGGGCCGGAAGACGGCAGGGCGAGCAGCGCATCGCCAGCAGCAACCTTGGAACCGTCGATGATCTCGGCTTTTTCCACGACGCCAACGCAGAAGCCGGCCAGGTCGTAGTCTTCGCCTTCGTACATGCCTGGCATTTCCGCGGTTTCACCGCCCACCAGGGAGCAACCGGACAGTTCGCAACCAGCGCCGATGCCGGTCACCACCTGGGCGGCGGTGTCGACGTTGAGCTTGCCGGTGGCGTAGTAGTCGAGGAAGAACAGCGGCTCTGCGCCGCACACCACCAGGTCGTTGACGCACATGGCAACCAGGTCGATGCCGATGCTGTCGTGCTTGTTCAGGTTCAAGGCCAGGCGCAGCTTGGTGCCGACGCCGTCAGTACCGGAAACCAGCACGGGCTGCTTGTAGCCGGCCGGGATTTCGCAGAGGGCGCCGAAACCGCCCAGGCCGCCCATGACTTCCGGGCGCGCAGTGCGCTTGGCGACGCTCTTGATGCGTTCGACCAATGCTTCACCGGCGTCGATGTCTACACCGGCGTCCTTGTAGCTCAGGGAGGGTTGCTTGCTCATGATCCAGGCCTTTAGGGGGGATTTCTGGGTAACGACCGAGTCCAGCGGGACCGCCGACATCGACGAAGGTGATTGCCTCACGCGATATTCGAGGGTGCCCGGCTGTTGCCGGTCTGCGAAGGCGCGCGATTTTATCAGGCTTGAAGGGCAGCGGCCATCCTCAGGCCGACGGCAGGGGGCATATCGGCCGAAAAAAACTGCCATTACCCCGTGTGGGTGACATCCTGCTCGCCTGTACGGGGTGTCGTCATTAACCGTCTATCGTTAGCACAGAGCGAAAACTTACCCAGGGCGTGTGAATGTTTTGCGTTCGGCAATGGTCACAGCCTTGCCCGATCGTCTTCATGCGGTCTGTTCCAGCCGCCTTTGTCCTCAGGAATATTCCATGGGTTTTTGTAAATTCTTGTTTGTGGGCTGTTTGTCACTGGTTAGCCTGACCAGCCTGGTAGGCCATGCTGAAACAGTCAAGGGCCTCTATCAAGTGCGCGAACCGGTCAACGGCCAGTCGCCGGAGGAGCGTGAGCAAGCCACGCAGCGAGCGCTCGATACGCTGGTCTTGCGCCTGACCGGCGATCCCAAGGCACCGCAGAATCCCGGGTTGGCGGCGATTCGCAAAGATCCGCAGCAAATCATCAGCCAGTACGGCTTCGAGGCAGGTCCGCCGGAAGTGTTGAAAGTCGATTTCGACCCGGGCACCACCGATCAGGCGTTGCGTCGGGCCGGGTTGGCAATGTGGGGCGCCAATCGGCCGTCGATACTGGGCTGGTGGTTGAACGACTACACCGAGGGTTCGAGCCTGGTGGGCGATGGTCAGGCCGGTGCGACACCCCTGCGCCGCGCCGCGCAACACCGTGGTTTACCCCTGCGTCTGCCGCTGGCGGACTTGAACGAACAAATCGTCGGCACCGGGCCGAATCTGGAAAGTGCCGATCCGTCGGCACTGCGCAGCGCGTCACAGCGCTACAATGCCGACGCCTTGCTGGCGGTGCATGCCCGTGAAGAGGGCGGCCAGTGGCAAGCCAAGTGGCAATTGTGGCTGGGCGACCAGAAAGAGGCCGGCAGCGCCCAAGGCGCCGATCAAGCCGCTTTGGCGGACGCGGTGATGCTGGCGGTCAACCAACGGCTGGCGCCTCGATTTGTCGCCAAGCCCGGGGCCTCGGCCGCGCAGTTGCTGGAAGTCCAAGGCATGAATCTGGAGCGGTATGCGACCCTGGGGCGCCTGTTGGAGCCTTTCGGTGGTCGTCCGCAAAGTGTCGACGGCGACCGGATTCTTTATCGGGTCAATGGCAGTACCGATCAACTGCGAGCGCAATTATCGCTGGCCAGGTTGCAGGAGGTTGCGGGGGAGCCGGCGCCGGTGCCCGCGGTGCCGGTCCAGCCTGTCGCCGGTGGTTCGGTACCCGCGGTAGCGCCCGCACCGGCACCGACGCCGCAATTGCGTTTCCGCTGGTAGGATTTTCTTTCTTTATATAGAAGCAATGGAGTGGTTCATGGCCGATACGCGGCGTTGGTTCTGGTTGGGTGGAGTGCTGTTGCTCTGCGCGTTTGTCTGGCTGTTGCACCCGATCCTCACGCCGTTCCTGGTGGCGTTGTTGTTGGCCTATCTGTTTGACCCCCTGGTGGATCGGCTGGAAAACGCCGGGTTGTCCCGGACCTGGGGCGTGATTGCGGTATTTGCGTTGTTCACCCTGATCTTCACCACGCTGTTGCTGGTGTTGGTGCCGATGCTCGCCAAGCAGTTGTTTCGCTTGTATGAGCTGGCGCCGCAGATGCTCGACTGGCTGCAACACACTGCATTGCCCTGGGCGCAATCGAAGTTCGGCCTGTCGGAGGGCTTCTGGAAGTTCGACAAGCTCAAGGCTGCGATCAGCGAGCACATGGGGCAGACGACCGACATCGTGGGCGTGGTGTTGAGCCAGGCGACAGCATCTGGTTTGGCGTTGATCGGCTGGCTGGCGAACCTGGTGCTGATTCCGGTGGTGAGTTTCTACTTGCTGCGGGACTGGGACCTGATGATGGCCAAGATCCGCAGCCTGCTGCCGCGCGATCGCGAAGAGCGTGCAGTGGCGTTGGCGGAGGAGTGCCATGAAGTGCTCGGTGCCTTCGTCCGCGGGCAATTGCTGGTGATGGTCGCGTTGGGCGTCATCTACGCTGCGGGTCTAATGCTGGTGGGCCTGGAGCTGGGCCTGTTGATCGGGATGATTGCCGGTCTGGCGGCGATTGTGCCGTACATGGGCTTTATCATTGGCATTGGCGCGGCGCTGATTGCCGGGCTGTTCCAGTTTGGCGGCGATCTGTATCCCATGATGGGTATTGTCGCGGTGTTCATGGTCGGTCAGGCGCTCGAGGGCATGGTGCTCACACCCTTGTTGGTGGGAGACCGCATCGGCCTGCACCCGGTGGCAGTGATCTTCGCCATTCTGGCCGGGGGCGAACTGTTTGGTTTCACCGGTGTGTTGCTGGCGCTGCCCGTAGCCGCGGTAATCATGGTGCTGTTGCGCCATGTCCATGATTTGTATAAGGATTCTGATATGTACAGCGGTGTGGACGAGCCAGAGCTGTAGAGGGGGTCGCGGGCAGCCCGGGATTGACGCCCGGTGGCTGCCCATGGCGCCAGAGAATCTGTCATAAAACCGGTGCGCTAACGCAAACCTTTGATTTTGCTTGTGGTCTGTCGCATTGTGCGGTCGGCTTCACGGGTATAAACTTCGCAAACTTTACACAGAGGCCACTAACGGTTCCTTTGGAACTGTTCAGTCAGCATGAAACCGATTCAGCTGCCCCTAGGTGTGCGTCTGCGTGACGACGCCACCTTCATCAACTACTACCCAGGCGCCAATGCCGCTGCACTCGGCTATGTCGAGCGGCTGTGCGAAGCCGACGCCGGCTGGACCGAAAGCCTGATCTACCTGTGGGGCAAGCATGGGGTAGGGCGTACGCATCTGTTGCAGGCCGCGTGCCTGCGCTTCGAACAGATGGGTGAACCAGCGGTGTACCTGCCGCTGGCCGAGTTGATGGATCGCGGCATCGAGATCCTCGACAACCTCGAGCAATACGAACTGGTCTGCCTGGACGACTTGCAGGCGGTGGCGGGCAAGGCGGACTGGGAAGAAGCGTTGTTCCACCTGTTCAACCGCCTGCGCGACAGTGGTCGGCGCCTGCTGATTGCCGCGTCGACTTCGCCACGCGAGCTGCCGGTAAAGCTGGCGGACCTCAAGTCGCGCCTGACCCTGGCGCTGATATTCCAGATGCGCCCACTCTCAGACGAAGACAAGTTGCGTGCCTTGCAGCTGCGTGCATCTCGCCGCGGCCTGCACCTGACCGACGAGGTCGGGCACTTCATCCTGACCCGCGGTACCCGCAGCATGAGTGCCTTGTTCGAACTGCTTGAGCAACTCGACCAGGCCTCTCTCCAAGCGCAGCGCAAGTTGACCATCCCGTTCCTGAAAGAAACCCTGGGCTGGTAGCCAGGTCCCGTAAATTCAGGGCTTGCAGCGAATTTTGACAGATTCAAGGCGTCAGAAAATCCGCTTTCCTGATGGGAGCAGGCTGCGCAAGTGTCTGGAATGGGCTTTAGCGCTTAGATGTCAGCGGGAAACCAAGAAGTCACAAAAAGTTCGATTGAATTTGCAAATGAGAATGATAGAAGGCATAGTCGCGGCTCTTGATAACTAATTCAGCCACGGTCGTGCCCATGCTAAATCGCTTTGCACCCCTCGTGCCCCTCGCACTCGTTACCCTGTTGTTCGGTTGCGCTGCCCACACGCCAGTGTCCGAGCAAGCGCAACAACAGCAGGTTCAACATTCCGGTACCGCCCAGTCTTCCGCTCTCTATAAGCAAGCGTTTGAGCTCGAAGAAGCGGCTACTGAAAAAGAACTGGCCAGCTTCGCCGACGGCAAGTCGTACCAGCTTCCAGTTCTGGCCGACAGCATCCTCGAACGCGGCATGTCCCTGATCGGTACCCGTTACCGTTTCGGCGGTACCTCCGAAGCCGGTTTCGATTGCAGCGGTTTCATCGGTTATCTGTTCCGTGAAGAAGCCGGCATGAACCTGCCACGCTCCACCCGCGAAATGATCAACGTTGATGCGCCGCTGGTATCGCGCAGTAAACTTGAGCCAGGTGACCTGCTGTTCTTCGCCACCAACGGTCGTCGCGGTCGCGTCAGTCATGCCGGGATCTACCTGGGTGACAATCAGTTCATTCACTCCAGCAGCCGCAAAAGCGGTGGTGTGCGCATCGACAACCTCGGTGACAGCTACTGGAGCAAGACCTTCATCGAAGCCAAGCGAGCACTCGCCATGGCTCCTGCAGCGGCGCCAATCGTCACTGCTCGCAAGTAAGCGCACATTTCGTAAGGCGAACTTAAAGTCTTACTTGAAGTTTGCCTGATAAGCGCTAAAATTCTGATTCATGAATGATGGCAAACCGCCTGCGTGATCCGCAGGCGGTTTTCTTTTCTGCGCTCCCGCAGAAATTAGCCGCAGCCTGATCAGGATGCTCTGCTTATGACGATGTCGGCCCGCCTCGCAATCATGCTGTTCGCAGCGCTGCTCAGTGCCTGTGCCAGCCGTACACCGCCACCTGCGCCGGTAGTTCGCACGCCCGTCGTATTCGCGCCCTCCCAGGACTTTTCTCCAGAAGCGCAAGACGTGCTGTTTCGCGCGTTGGGGCTGGTCGGGACGCCTTATCGCTGGGGCGGCAACACGCCGGACTCCGGATTTGATTGCAGCGGCCTGATTGCTTACGTCTACCGTGATATGGCCGGTATTTCCTTGCCCCGCACCACCCGTGAAATGATCTCCATGCAAGCGGCCAATGTCGGCAAGGAAGGCCTGCAAACAGGTGACCTTATCTTCTTCGCCACCAACGGTGGTTCCCAGGTCAGCCATGCCGGCATCTATGTCGGCGAAGGCCGCTTCGTGCATGCGCCGGCTACCGGTGGTACGGTCAAGCTCGACAGCTTGTCCAAGGCTTATTGGCAAAGAGCCTACCTGAGCGCCAAGCGCGTCCTGCAACCCGAGCATTTGGCGCGCAACCCGTAACCGCCAGAGGGTGATGCCATGACCGCCCGCACGCTCAATCTCGACGATTCGCTCTATCAGTACCTGCTCGACGTCTCCCTGCGCGAAACCCCGCTGCTCAAGCGCTTGCGCGATGAAACCCAGGCGCTGCCCATGGCGCGCTGGCAGGTGGCGCCGGAACAGGGGCAGTTTCTCGCGTTGCTGGTGAAGCTCACCGGCGCGAGGCGTGTGCTGGAAGTCGGCACCTTCACCGGTTACAGCGCCCTGTGCATGGCAGCGGCATTGCCGACTGACGGTTCGCTGATTTGCTGTGACATTCCCGGGGATTACAACGCCATCGCGCACCGCTATTGGCAGGAGGCCGGCCTGTCCGGGCGAATCGACCTGCGTTTGGCACCAGCGCTGGAAACCCTGGGCGCGCTGGATCAGCCTGGCCAGTTTGATTTGATTTTCATCGATGCCGACAAGGCCAACTATCCGGCGTACCTGGAGCAGGCGCTTCGTCTGCTGCGCAGTGGTGGACTGGCGGTGTTCGATAACACCCTCTGGAGTGGCCGGGTGCTTGAGGACAGCCCCGACAGCGCCGATACCCGCGCCATCCAGGCGCTCAATCGTGCCCTGAAGGATGACGCGCGGGTGGATCTGTCGCTGTTGCCGTTGGGGGATGGGCTGACGCTCTGTCGTAAACGCTAAAGATCGCAGCCTGCGGCAGCTCCTACAGGGTGTACACCTTTCAATGTAGGAGCTGCCGAAGGCTGCGATCTTTTGACGTTTATTTAGCCGCCGATACTCGCCACACCTTATTCCCCACATCGTCGGCCACCAGCAGGGCACCTTGCTGATCGATCACCACGCCCACTGGCCGGCCCATGGCTTTTTCCTCGTCATTGAGGAACCCGGTGAGCACATCCACCGGTTGCCCGCTTGGCTTGCCACCGCTGAAGGGCACGAAAATCACTTTGTAACCGCTGTGCGGCTTGCGGTTCCACGAGCCATGCTGGCCGATGAATGCGCCTTCCTTGAATTGCGCTGGCAACCGGCTGCCTTCGGCAAACGTCAGGCCCAGTGAGGCGGTGTGGGGGCCTACCGCGTAGTCCGGAGCAATCGCCCTGGCCACCAGGTCGGGGTTTTGCGGGTCGACACGCTCGTCGACGTGCTGGCCGTAATAACTGAATGGCCAGCCATAGAAGGCGCCGTCTTTCACCGAGGTGATGTAGTCCGGCACCAGGTCGCTGCCGATTTCGTCCCGCTCATTCACGGCCGTCCACAGCGCACCGCTTTGTGGCTCCCAGGCCATGCCGTTGGGGTTACGCAGGCCTGAAGCGAAGATCCTGTGGTTGCCGGTGGCTCGATCCACTTCCCAGATCGCCGCGCGCCCTTGCTCCTGGTCCATGCCGTTTTCGCCGACGTTGCTGTTGGAGCCCACCGTGACATACAGCTTGCTGCCGTCCTTGCTGGCGATGACGTTCTTGGTCCAGTGGTGATTCAGGGTCCCGCCCGGCAGGTCGACGACTTTGATCGGCTGGGACTTGATTGCCGTGTCACCGATTTCATAGCGAAAGCGCAACAGCCGGTCGGTGTCGGCAACGTACAGGTCATTGCCGACCAGGGTCATGCCGAAGGGCGAGTTGAGGTTCTCCAGGAATACCGTGCGGGTTTCGGCAATGCCATCGTGGTTGCCATCTCGCAGCAGGGTGATGCGGTTCGGGCTCGGCACGGCGGCACCGGCGCGCCCCATGACTTTCTTGGTGATCCAACCCTTGATGCCTTTGTTGTCATCGGGCTTGGGCGGGGCATTGGTTTCGGCAACCAGCACGTCGCCATTGGGTAGCACATAAAGCCAGCGCGGATGATCGAGGTTCTCGGCAAAGGCGCCGACCTGAGTACCGCTGGCCGCGACGGGTTTTGCGCCGTCCGCCCAGCCAATGGCCGGGGCGATGTTCATTGTCGGGAACAGTGTCTTGTTCGGTTCGGGGAGCTTGGGGGACGGCCCGGTGCCGTCGGTGACTTGCAAGCGGGCGGTTTCGCCACAGGCGACGAGCCCTCCCGCTAATGCGATGACGAAAACCAGCTCGGATGTGCGCATTGCTGACCTTCCCTATGAATGCAGTGACTTAAATCATAGAGAAGCGGCAAAGCCCGATGGTTCAACCTTTAGCCGCGAGCTTCCTTGAGCAACACGGCAATACCTGGGTGATAGTGACCGGCTTCATTGCGCAATTTGCGATAGGCATAGGGGAAATACCAGGCCACGGCGCAGCAGTGCTCCTTTTGCAGGTCATCGACCATGTCCTGCAGTTCTTCCGGGGTGGCGCCTTGCTGGCTCTTGTGGGGCGCAACGAACAGGCAGCCGATTTTCAGGTCGCTGGCGTAGCTGATTTTTTTCGCGTCGCTGGTGATGTCCAGCAAGGCCTGGGTCAGGTTCAGGCTGTTAACGCGTGGCCAGCGCTGCGTGGCCTGCAGCCAGGCGCGATCTTCGGGGGTGGCGACAAACAGGTCGGCGCGGCCGTTGCGTTCGCCTTCTTCGGTCTGTTTGCGCGTGGGCGATTGTTGCAGCGTGACCATCTCTGCCATCCATGCCGCGGCGGAAAGCAGGCCGAGGTTGGCTTTTTCATCGAGCCAGTAGGGTGTCTCGTTGTCGCCGCGAACGGCGTTATAACGATCGATACAGTCGAACCAGTGCTCCAGCACCGGACGCAGGAATTCCAGCTTCGGATTGCTGATGATCATGCCTTGCATGGGGCTCACCTTATTATTGTGTTGTGAGATTGTGGCAAATTGATATCACTGAAGTGAGTGTGACACAACATTGACGTCATTTTATGAATGCTTGGCAGTTATTCGTTCCAGCACCCTGTCTTCAATTGACGCTCCACCCCCAACCCTCTAACCTTCGCCGCTTGTTTCAGGTGCTCTGTGGCTTGGGTCGACAGAGTGAAACAGGGAAGCCGGTGAGTGAGCGCTTCAGTCGATGAAGCCCTGCGATCCCGGCGCTGCCCCCGCAACGGTAAATGAGTGAACACTGCGCTTGAAGCCACTGCGTCGATATCGATGCGGGAAGGCGCGCAGCGAGGCTTCACGCCGCTCATGAGCCCGGAGACCGGCCTGATCCATCCAAGCGGCATCACGGTGGGCGATGCCAGGCTTCTTGCCGTCTATTCTTGTGCCTGCCCGCCGTTAATCCTGCCTCAACGGAGAGCTCCCCATGTCTGACCATCCTGATCGTGACGAACGTCACCTGGCGCGCATGCTGCGCAAAAAGGCCGTGATCGACGAACGCATCGCCAATTCCCCAAACGAATGCGGCCTGCTGCTGGTGCTGACCGGCAATGGCAAAGGCAAGAGCAGTTCGGCGTTCGGCATGCTCGCGCGTGCCATGGGGCATGGCATGCAGTGCGGCGTGGTGCAGTTCATCAAGGGGCGTAACAGCACCGGTGAAGAGCTGTTCTTCCGACGCTTTCCCGAGCAGGTGCGTTTTCATGTGATGGGCGAGGGCTTCACCTGGGAGACCCAGGATCGCCAGCGCGACATCGCGGCTGCCGAAGCGGCCTGGGCGGTGTCGCAGCAACTGCTGCGCGATCCGTCCATCGGCCTGGTGGTGCTGGACGAACTGAACATCGCCCTCAAGCACGGCTACCTCGATCTCGATCAGGTGCTTAGCGACTTGCAGGCGCGTCCGCCCATGCAGCACGTGGTGGTCACCGGTCGCGGTGCCAAGCCGGAGATGGTCGAACTGGCGGATACCGTCACTGAAATGGGCATGATCAAGCACGCCTTCCAGGCCGGTATCAAGGCGCAAAAAGGCGTGGAGCTGTGAACCAGCCTCGACGTTGCCCGGCGGTGCTGATTGCTGCGCCGGCGTCAGGCCAGGGCAAGACCACCGTGACCGCCGCGCTGGCCCGGTTGCATCGTAACCAGGGCCGTAAGGTTCGCGTGTTCAAGTGCGGCCCGGACTTTCTCGATCCGATGATCCTCGAACGCGCCAGCGGTGCACCGGTGTATCAGCTGGACATGTGGATGGTCGGCGAGCAGGACAGTCGCCGCCTGTTGTGGGAGGCCGCCGGCGACGCTGACCTGATCCTGATCGAAGGCGTCATGGGGCTGTTCGACGGTACGCCGTCCAGCGCCGACCTGGCGCGGCATTTCGGCGTGCCGGTGCTCGCTGTGATCGACGGCACCGCCATGGCGCAGACCTTCGGCGCACTGGCCCTGGGCCTGGCGCGTTATCAGCCGGACTTGCCGTTTGCCGGCGTGCTGGCCAACCGCGTGGGCACCCTGCGCCACGCGCAACTGCTCGAAGGCAGCCTGACCGAAGGCCTGCGCTGGTATGGCGCCTTGTCACGGGAGACCGGGATCGAATTGCCGAGTCGACACCTTGGCCTGGTGCAGGCCAGCGAATTGAATGACCTGGATGTGCGCCTCGATGCGGCGGCCGAGGCCCTGGCCGGCAGTTGCGAAGTCGCGCTGCCGCCAGCGGTGGAATTCGCCGCGCCCGATGTGGTGACAGTCGAACCCTTGCTGGCTGGCGTGCGCATCGCCGTGGCCCGAGACGAAGCGTTTGCCTTTACCTATGGCGCCAGTCTCGATGTGCTGCGGGCGATGGGTGCTGAGCTGCGGTTTTTCTCGCCGATCCGTGATGCAGGTTTGCCAGAGGCCGACAGCCTGTACCTGCCGGGTGGCTATCCGGAATTGCACCATGTGGCATTGGCGCAAAACACCTCGATGCTGGCCGCGATCCGCGCTCACTACGCCGCGGGCAAACCCTTGCTGGCGGAATGTGGCGGGATGCTTTACCTACTCGATTCGCTGACCGATGTTGAAGGTGCGCGCGCGGAACTGGTCGGCTTGCTGGCGGGTGATGCGGTGATGCAAAAGCGCTTGGCGGCGCTGGCTCTGCAAGCGGTTGAGCTGCCGGAAGGTTCTTTGCGCGGGCATACCTATCACCATTCGTTGACCACGACCGAGCTTGTTCCGATTGCCCGTGGCCTGAGTCCTAACGGCGGGCGCGGGGCCGAAGCGGTTTATCGTGAGGGGCGAATGACGGCCTCTTACGTGCACTTCTATTTTCCGTCCAATCCATCAGCGATTGCCGCTTTGTTTGCGCCTGACCGTTCGGACACCTTCGCGAGCAAGCCCGCTCCCACAGGGGTACGCCTATCAAACGTGGGAGCGAGCCTGCTCGCGAAAAGGCCATGACCGACAACGCCTTCAGCCCGGCCGAGCGCGCAGCGGTCTACCGCGCCATCGGCGAGCGCCGCGACATGCGTCACTTCGCCGGCGGCAAGGTCGAGCCCGAGCTGCTGCGACGCCTGCTCGAAGCCGCGCATCAGGCGCCGAGTGTCGGCCTGATGCAGCCCTGGCGGTTCATCCGCATCAGCGATCGAGCCTTGCGTGGCCAGATCCAGGCGCTGGTGGAAGAAGAGCGCATCCGCACCGCCGAGGCGCTGGGTGAGCGCACCGACGAATTCATGCACCTCAAGGTCGAGGGCATCAACGATTGCGCCGAAGTGCTGGTCGCCGCGTTGATGGACGATCGCGAGCGGCACATCTTTGGTCGTCGCACCCTGCCGGAAATGGACCTGGCCTCGTTGTCTTGCGCCATCCAGAACCTCTGGCTGGCGTCCCGCGCCGAAGGGCTGGGCATGGGCTGGGTCTCGCTGTTCGAACCGCAAGCCCTGGCGGACCTGCTGGGCCTGCCACCTGGCGCCAAGCCCCTGGCCATTCTCTGCCTGGGACCGGTCAAGGCCTTCTATCCGGCGCCGATGCTGGTGCTCGAAGGCTGGGCGCAGGCGCGTCCGTTGAGTGAGCTGCTGTACGAAAATTATTGGGGAGTGAGTCAATGAGTGTGGCGTTGTTGAGTGTCGCCGCGGTAGCGCTGGATGCGCTGCTGGGTGAACCCAAGCGCTGGCATCCGCTGGTGGCGTTCGGCCGATTTGCCGAGCGCATCGAGCAACGTTTCAACGGTGGCGGTCGCGGCTGGCGCAGCCATGGGGTCACCGCGTGGGTGATCGTCGTAGTGCCGCTGACCCTGTTGGCCACGGCGCTCTCCTGGGCGCCTTACGTCGGCTGGATCGTCGAGATTCTCGCGCTCTATTGCGCCCTGGGCATGCGCAGCCTCGGCGAGCACGTCACGCCGGTGGCCAAGGCCTTGCGCAGCGGTGACCTTGAACAAGCGCGCCAACGCGTGAGTTATCTGGTCAGCCGCAAAACCAGTGATCTGGATGAAACCGCCGTGGCCCGTGCCGCCACCGAATCGGTGCTGGAAAACGGCAGCGACGCGGTGTTCGCCGCGCTGTTCTGGTTTGCCGTGGCCGGTGCGCCCGGCGTGGTGCTCTACCGTTTGAGCAATACCCTGGACGCGATGTGGGGTTATCGCAACGAACGCTTCGAGCGTTTTGGCTGGGCGGCGGCGAAGATTGACGACGTGCTCAATTACATCCCCGCGCGCCTGGTGGCGCTGACCTACGCGCTGCTGGGCAGCACCCGGTTGGCATTGAAATGTTGGCGTACCCAGGGGCCGACCTGGGACAGCCCGAATGCCGGTCCGGTGATGGCGGCGGGGGCCGGTGCGTTGGGCGTCGAGCTGGGCGGGCCGGCGGTTTATCACGGTGAACTGCATCAGCGCCCGACGCTGGGCGAGGGCGTGCCGGCGGATGCCGACGCCATCGACCGCGGCTGGCAACTGGTGCAGCGTGGGGTATGGTTGTGGCTGCTGATTCTGTGCGTGGGGTCTGAATTTTATGCTTGAGCACGGCGGGCGACTGCGCAAGGCGGCGCACGATTACGGCATCGATGAAGCCGATTGGCTCGACCTGTCCAGCGGTCTGGCCCCCTGGCCGTTTCCAGTGCCGGACATCCCGCAGCGGGCCTGGGCGCGATTGCCGGAAACCAATGACGGTCTGGAGCAGGCGGCCTGCGACTACTACGGCACCTTGCAAGCGTTGCCGGTCGCCGGTTCGCAGATGGCCATCCAGTTGCTGCCGCGTTTGCGGCGGGCGGGCAAGGTCGGCGTACTGTCACCCTGTTATGCCGAACATGCCGAGGCGTGGCGGCGCAATGGCTACATCGTGCGCGAAGTGCTGGAGCAGGAGGTCGACTTCTTCGTCGATAGCCTCGACGTGCTGGTGGTGGTCAACCCGAATAATCCAACCGGGCTCAGCCTGACGCCCGCCCGGCTGCTCGACTGGCATTCGCGCCTGGCCCCGCGCGGTGGCTGGCTGGTGGTGGACGAGGCCTTCATGGACAACACGCCGCACCTGAGTGTGGCGCCGTTTGCCCATCAGGTAGGCTTGATCGTGCTGCGCTCCTTTGGCAAGTTTTTCGGCCTGGCCGGCGTGCGCCTGGGTTTTGTCCTGGCTGAGCGCAAGTTGCTCAAGTTGCTCGCCGAGCAGGTCGGGCCGTGGGCGGTCAGCGGGCCGACCCGTGTGCTGGGCCAGGCGTGCCTGCGCGACACCGAAGGGCACGTTCGACAGCGCGAGCGCGCCGATGAGGCCAGTGCGCGGCTGGCCACCCTGTTGACCCGGCACGGCTTCCAGCCCCAAGGCGGGTGCGCCTTGTTCCAATGGCTGATCACCGAGCGCGCCGAAGTACTGCACGAGTTCATGGCCCGGCGCGGCATTCTATTGCGCCTGTTCACCCACAACAGCAGCCTGCGTTTCGGCCTGCCTGGCGATGAAGCCGACTGGGCACGCCTCGACTGCGCGTTCGATGCCTTCACCAGGGAAAGCCAATGACCACCTTAATGGTGCAGGGCACCACATCCGACGCCGGTAAAAGCACGCTGGTGACGGCCCTGTGCCGCTGGGTTACGCGCCAGGGTGTCAGCGTGGTGCCGTTCAAGCCGCAGAACATGGCGCTCAATAGCGCGGTGACTGCCGACGGTGGCGAGATTGGTCGCGCTCAAGCCGTGCAAGCCCAGGCCGCTTTTCTTGAGCCCCACACCGACATGAACCCGGTGCTGCTCAAGCCCAACAGCGATACCGGCGCCCAGGTGATCATCCACGGGCGTGCAGTCACCACGATGAATGCCGTGGCCTATCACGACTACAAATCCATTGCGATGCAAGCGGTGCTGGCGTCCCACGAACGCTTGAGCTCAGCGTATCCAGTGGTGATGGTCGAGGGCGCGGGCTCGCCGGCCGAGATCAACCTGCGCGCTGGCGACATCGCCAACATGGGCTTCGCCGAAGCGGTCGATTGCCCGGTGGTGCTCATAGCCGACATCAACCGGGGCGGAGTTTTCGCTCACCTGGTGGGCACCCTGGAACTGCTGTCGCCCTCCGAGCAGGCGCGGGTCAAAGGGTTCGTCATCAACCGTTTTCGCGGTGACATCGCCCTGCTGCAACCCGGTCTCGATTGGCTTGAAGTGCGCACTGGCAAGCCGGTGATCGGCGTACTGCCGTACGTAATGGACCTGCACCTGGAGGCCGAGGACGGCATCGACCAGCGCCAGGCCGACAAGGCCGGGCAGCTGTTGAAGGTGGTGGTGCCGGTGCTGCCGCGCATCAGCAACCACACCGATTTCGATCCACTGCGCCTGCACCCGCAAGTGGACCTGCAGTTCATTGGCCCCGGCCAGGCGATTCCAGCGGCCGACCTGATCATTCTGCCAGGCTCTAAAAGCGTGCGTAGCGATCTGGCCTATCTGCGCGCCAATGGCTGGGACGCCGCGATCTCGCGACACCTGCGCTATGGCGGCAAAGTCCTGGGTATCTGCGGTGGCCTGCAGATGCTCGGCGAGCAGGTGCATGACCCGCTGGGCCTTGAAGGCGCGCCGGGGTCCAGTGATGGCCTGGGCCTGCTGGCATTCACCACGCAGCTTGAAGAACACAAGCAACTGCGCAATGTGCGCGGGCGCCTGGTGCTGGAGAATGCTGAGGTTTGCGGTTATGAAATCCATGCCGGCGTGACCACCGGCCCAGCGCTGGAGAATGCCGCCGTGCAGCTGGACGATGGTCGCTGCGATGGCGCGCAGAGTGTCGATGGGCAAATTTTCGGCACCTATTTACATGGCCTGTTTGAATCCCCTGCGGCGTGCAGTGCACTGTTGCGATGGGCGGGTTTGCAGACTGTGCGGGAGGTGGATTACCACGCCTTGCGCGAGCGGGATATCGAGCGCTTGGCGGATCTGGTTGAAAAGCATCTGGATACCGGGTTGTTGCGCGAGCTCTGTGGTTTTTGAGGTGGCTGTGCTGGCCCCTTCGCGGGCAAGCCCGCTCCCACAGGGTTACCGGGTGTACTCAAGTTTTGTGGCCAACCCAAACAACTGTGGGAGCGGGCTTGCCCGCGAAGGGGTCCGTCATGACACTGCACATTTTATGGAATAAACCATGCTCCAACTGATCCTCGGCGGTGCCCGCTCTGGGAAAAGTCGCCTGGCGGAAAAACTCGCCAGCGAAAGCGGCCTTCAAGTGACCTACATCGCCACCAGCCAACCCCTGGACGGTGAAATGAACGAGCGGGTCGCCCATCACCGCGCCCGCCGTCCGGCCGAATGGGCGTTGATCGAAGAGCCTGTGGAACTGGCCCGCATCCTGCGCGAAACCGCCAGCAGCGAGCGTTGCCTGCTGGTGGACTGCCTGACGCTGTGGATGACCAACCTGCTGATGCTCGATGACGCCGAGCGTCTGGTGGCCGAGCGCCAAGCCTTGCTTGACTGCCTGGCGTCGTTGCCGGGTGAAGTCATTTTTGTCAGCAACGAGACCGGAATGGGTGTCGTGCCGCTGGGCGAATTGACTCGCCGCTATGTCGATGAAGCCGGTTGGCTGCATCAAGCCCTGGCCGAGCGTTGTCAGCGTGTCGTCCTGACCGTTGCCGGCCTGCCCCTGACTTTGAAAGGAACTGCTTTATGAGCTCAACCTGGTGGTTGAACCCCTGCCAACCGATCGACGCCCAGGCTGTCGAGCAGGCGCAAGCCCGTCAACAGCAACTGACCAAGCCGGCCGGCTCACTCGGTCAGCTTGAGTCGGTGGCGGTGCAACTGGCCGGACTGCAGGGGCAGGTGAAGCCGAGTCTGGAGCGGTTGTGGATCGCGATTTTTGCCGGTGACCATGGTGTAGTGGCCGAAGGAGTGTCGGCCTATCCCCAGGAAGTCACCGGGCAGATGCTGCTCAACTTCGTCAGCGGCGGTGCGGCAATCAGTGTCTTGGCGCGGCAGTTGGGCGCCTCCCTGGAAGTGGTCGACCTGGGCACCATCACACCGTCGTTGAACCTGGCGGGTGTGCGACACCTGAACATCGGCCCTGGCACGGCGAATTTCGCCCAGGGGCCAGCGATGACCGCGGCGCAAGGCGAACGCGCGTTGCAGGCCGGTCGCGACAGCGTGGAGCGCGCCATTGCGATGGGTGCGCAACTGTTCATCGGTGGCGAAATGGGCATCGGCAACACCACGGCGGCCAGCGCCCTGGCCTGTGCCTTGCTCGATTGCCCGGTGGTGCATCTGGCCGGGCCGGGTACGGGGCTGGATGCGGCGGGTGTCAGTCGTAAAGCGCAAGTGATCGAGCGCGCGCTGGTGCTGCACGGCGCTCAACGTGGCGATGCGTTGCAGACCTTGTTCAATCTGGGCGGTTTTGAAATCGCGGCACTGGTCGGCGCCTACCTGGCGTGCGCCCAGCAAGGCGTTGCAGTGCTGGTGGACGGGTTCATCTGCAGTGTCGCGGCCTTGGTCGCGGTGCGCTTGAATCCGTCGTGCCGCCAATGGCTGTTGTTCGGTCATCGCGGTGCCGAGCCGGGCCATCGTCATGTGCTGGAAACCCTGAAGGCCGAACCCTTGCTGGACCTTGGCTTGCGCCTGGGCGAGGGCAGTGGCGCTGCGTTGGCCGTGCCATTGCTGCGCCTGGCCTGCGAGCTGCACGGGCAGATGGCGACGTTTGCCGAAGCAGCGGTCGCGGACCGTCCGGCATGATTCTGCATCTGGACTTGTTGCGTCACGGGGAAACAGAACTCGGTGGCGGATTGCGCGGCAGCCTCGACGATGCGCTGACCGACAAGGGCTGGGCGCAGATGCGCCAGGCGGTGGCGGGGCAGGGGCCCTGGGATCGCCTGGTCAGCTCGCCTTTGCAGCGCTGTGCGCGCTTCGCCGAAGAACTGGCGATGCAGTCAGGGCTGCCGATCGAGCTGAACAAAGACCTGCAGGAACTGCACTTCGGTGCCTGGGAAGGGCAGAGTGCCGCGGCACTGATGGAAACCGACGCCCAGGCCCTGGGTTTGTTCTGGGCTGATCCTTATTCGTTTACCCCGCCTGAGGGTGAACCGGTCGCGGAATTTTCAGCGCGAGTACTCGCGGCGGTCGCACGCTTGCATGGCGCGTACGCCGGAGAGCGTGTGCTGCTGGTCAGTCATGGCGGGGTCATGCGTTTATTGCTGGCCCACGCTCGGGGCTTGCCCCGCGAGCAACTGCTCAATGTCGAAGTGGCGCATGGCGCACTGTTCTCGCTGGCGGTCGAACCCGGTGGCGTACTAAGGGAAGTATCCTGAATATGTTGCCATTCTGGATCGCCCTGCAATTTCTCAGCAGCCTGCCGATTCGTCTACCGGGTATGCCGACGCCTGAGGAACTGGGGCGCTCGCTGCTGTTTTATCCGCTGGTGGGTGTGCTGTTCGGCGTGATTCTGTGGGCGCTGAACGGGCTGTTGCTGGGCACGCCACTGCTGCTCCATGCCGCGCTGCTACTGACGGCCTGGGTGCTGCTCAGCGGCGCGCTGCACCTGGACGGCCTGGCCGACAGCGCCGATGCATGGCTGGGCGGATTCGGCGACCGCGAGCGCACGCTGACGATCATGAAGGACCCGCGCAGCGGGCCGATCGCCGTGGTCACGTTGGTGCTGGTGTTGCTGCTGAAATTTACCGCGTTGGTCGCGCTGATCGAACAGCAGCATGCGCTGGCCCTGATCATTGTTCCCTTGATCAGCCGCAGTGCGTTGCTGGGGTTGTTCCTGACCACGCCTTATGTGCGGCCCGGCGGTTTGGGCCAGGCTCTGGCCGATCATCTTCCGCGGTTGGCGGGCAAGCAGGTGTTGGCGGTCAGTGCCTTGTTGTGTGTGCTGATCGCTGGGTTCAACGGCGTTTGGGCGCTGCTGCTGGCGGCGCTGCTGTTTGCCTGGCTGAGGCAGGTGATGCTGCGCCGATTGGGCGGCACGACAGGTGACACGGCGGGAGCGTTGCTGGAGTTATTGGAAGTAGCAGTGCTAGTAGGCGTGGCGCTAATCCTGTAGGAGCGAGCATGCTCGCGATGGAGGTACAAGCACCGAGGGGTGTCAGGCAGTCAGCGTCATCGTTGACGTCCATCGCGAGACTGCTCGCTCCTACAGGTAGAAGGGTTTGGTGTAACATAAATTTGCTTTCATTCAACCACGGGTATATACACGCACCATGCTCGAATCCCAATGTTTATGCATCAACCTGCGTCGCGCCGCCCGTGGCGTCAGCAGGCATTACGACGGCGCTCTCGATGGCTTCGGGATCAACGTTGCGCAGTATTCTTTGCTGTGCAACCTGCAGCGCCTGGATCAACCGAGTATCTCCACCCTCGCCGAAGCCATGGGCCTGGATCGCAGTACCCTGGGGCGCAACTTGCGTGTGCTGGAGGGTGATGGCCTGGTGACGCTGG
Source organism: Pseudomonas sp. V98_8 (assembly GCF_029967975.1). NCBI lineage: Bacteria > Pseudomonadati > Pseudomonadota > Gammaproteobacteria > Pseudomonadales > Pseudomonadaceae > Pseudomonas > Pseudomonas sp. V98_8. Next base: position 35,658 of record NZ_JASCAE010000080.1, on the reverse strand, counting down.
TCGAGGGCGAAGACATGCGCAATCGTATCGTCCTGCTCACCGAAGCGGGCGCCGAGCGCCTCAAAGCCGCCTTGCCGGCCTGGGAGGCGGCGCAACAGCGCTTGGTCGATCGCCTGGGCGCGGAAAAGCGTGAAACGTTATTGAAATTGCTGGACGAACTGGCTTGAGGTCAGTTTTTTCGGTTTTAAGCGGGTATATACCCGTATATGGAGAACAAGAATGACCTCGATGTGGCGTACGTGCGGTTGGGTTTTACTGGGAAGTGCGCTGATCCTGGCGTTGTCCCTCGGGGTGCGACACGGTTTCGGGCTGTTCCTGGCGCCGATGAGTGCCGAATTCGGCTGGGGGCGTGAAGTCTTCGCCTTCGCCATCGCCCTGCAGAACCTGATCTGGGGCCTGGCGCAACCTTTCACCGGCGCCCTGGCGGACCGCTTTGGCGCGGCGAAAGTGGTGCTGGTCGGCGGCGTCCTGTACGCGGCGGGGTTGGTCTGCATGGGGCTTTCCGACTCGGCGGTGACCTTGTCCCTGAGCGCCGGCCTGCTGATCGGGATCGGCCTGTCCGGCACCTCCTTCTCAGTGATCCTCGGCGTGGTCGGGCGTGCGGTGCCGCCAGAAAAACGCAGCATGGGCATGGGTATTGCCAGTGCCGCCGGTTCGTTCGGCCAGTTCGCCATGCTGCCGGGCACGCTCGGTTTGATCGGCTGGCTCGGCTGGTCGGCGGCATTGCTGGCGCTGGGTGTGCTGGTGGCACTGATCGTGCCGCTGGTGAGCATGCTCAAGGACAAGCCGCTGCCGCTGCTTGGTCACGAACAGACCCTTTCTGAAGCGTTGCGCGAGGCGTGCTCCCACTCGGGGTTCTGGCTGCTGGCGTTCGGTTTTTTTGTCTGTGGCTTCCAGGTGGTGTTCATTGGCGTGCACCTGCCGGCTTACCTGGTGGATCAACACCTGCCGGCGACGGTGGGTACCACGGTGCTCGCGCTGATCGGCCTGTTCAACATCTTCGGTACCTACACCGCCGGCTGGCTCGGCGGGCGCATGTCCAAACCGCGCTTGCTGACTGGCCTGTACCTGCTGCGCGCCGTGGTGATCGGGTTGTTCCTGTGGGCGCCCGTGACGACGACCAGCGCCTACCTGTTCGGGATGGCCATGGGGTTCCTGTGGTTGTCGACCGTTCCCTTGACCAACGGCACCGTGGCCACCTTGTTCGGCGTACGAAACCTGTCCATGCTCGGTGGGATTGTTTTCCTGTTTCACCAGCTCGGGTCATTTCTCGGTGGCTGGCTGGGCGGGGTGGTGTACGACCGGACCGGGAGCTATGACTTGATCTGGCAGGTGGCGATCCTCTTGAGCCTGATGGCTGCCGCGCTTAACTGGCCCGTGCGTGAGCGGCCCGTGGCGCGTCTGCAAAGCCAGTTGAGTGCGACATGAACAGCCTCTGGCCGCGTCTGGTGATCGTCGCTGTCTGCGCCTTGCTGCTGGCCGTGGCCTGGTGGGGCTGGCATCAGGGCGGCCTGGCGTTGATGCAGCTGGGCATGGGGGCGTGCTAGAGGGCGGCATTCTTCAAGGACGCTTGCTAGCAGCAAGTGAGGGCGAGTAACTTCAATCTCACAAGAACTCTCAAGGAAGCACCGATATGCTGATGCGCTGGCTGGCGGTTCCCGCGTTACTGGTAGCGTTTACCGGATTGGCCCAGGCGGCAGAGTGCCCGGCGCTGCTCGAAGGCTCGTTGCCCAAGCTGCGCGCCAAAGAATCCATCGATCTGTGCCAGCGTTTCGCCGGCAAGCCGCTGGTGGTGGTCAATACCGCCAGCTTCTGTGGTTTCGCCCCGCAGTTCAAAAGCCTCGAGGCGCTCAATCAGCGCTACAAGGAACAGGGGCTGGAGGTGATCGGTGTGCCGTCCAATGACTTCAAGCAAGAGTCCAGGGACGGCGCCGAGACCGCCAAGGTCTGTTACGTGAACTACGGCGTGACCTTCACCATGACCGAACCGCAGAAGGTCCGTGGCGACGATGCCACGCACCTGTTCCAGGTCCTCGCCAAACAAAGCGGCGCGCCGAAGTGGAATTTCTACAAGTACGTGGTCGATCGCCAGGGCAAGGTGATTGCCAGCTTTTCCAGCCTGACCAAGCCCGATGATCCCGAGTTCATTGAGGCGGTAGAGAAAGCCCTGGCTTCGCCACCGTTGGCTTCCACCCCCTGATCTGTGGGAGCGAGCAGGCTCGCTCCCACAAAAAAGCGCTTACAAAAAAGCCCCGCCTCTGTGTCAGAGAGCGGGGCTTTTTTTGATTCAGGCGGCGAGTCTTTCAGGCTCGCTGACGGTCATCAGAAGCGGTAAGTCGCGCCGACACCGAAACCGTTTGCCCAGTTTTCATACTTGGAGCTGTAGGCTTGGCGGCCGTTGTTGTCGTTGACCTTGACCGACTCTTCGCGCAGGTACGAGTACGCCACGTCGATGGTCAGGTCGTCGGTCGGGCTCCAGCCGGCTCCCAGGCTGAAAATCGTGCGATCGCCCGTCGGGATGCGTGGGGAACGGTTTTCGTTGTTGGTTGGCGCCTGGTCAACCGACAGGCCGGTACGCAGCACCCATTGCTTGTTCAACTTGTAGGAGGCACCGATGGCGTGAGCCCAGGTGTCGTGCCAGTTCTGCTCTTCAGTGATGGTGCCAAAGCCGCGAGCGGCCAAGGCTGCAGGAACGCCTTCGTTCTCGACGGAAATTTCTTTCAGGCGGCTCCAGCGAGTCCAGGTGCTGCCTGCGTAGAGGGTCCACTGGTCGTTCAACTCATGAGTGACCGAGAAGTCCACCGACTCAGGCGTGGTGATGTCCAGCGAGGCGTCGAACTTCTGGTTCGGGTTCTGGCCCAGCGCTGCGAGCAAGCCGTAGTTGACCTTGGTGTCACCCTCAAGCTTGTACTTCACTTTCGAGTGATAGGTCAGGCCGAGGCGAGTACTTTCCAGGGCTTGTACCATGATACCGATGTTGTAGCCGACAGCGGTGTCGTCACCCTTGATCTTGACTTCGCCGTCCGGAGCCGCCGGGTTCAGTGACAGGTTCGATTCCAGCTTGCCGTCGATGCGGTTGATGGTCGGACCGAAACCGATCGACACCTTGTCGTTGAAGGCGTAGCTAACGGTAGGTTGCAGGGTAATGATGGTGACTTCGCTCTTGCTGCCGAAGTAACGGCCGGCAAAGCCGTTCTCATAGTCGGTCACCAGGCCGAATGGAGCGTAGACGCCGAAACCGACTGCCCACTGGTCATCGAGTGGCTTGACGTAGTAGCCCATCGGCACGCCCATGAAAGGGACCATGTCACCTTTGTTGGTGCCGCCATTCGGACGGGAGCTGGCATCGCTGATGTCGGCGTGGGCGTCGATGAATGCAACTCCGCCAGTCACTTGTTCGCGCTTGAGGCGCGACATGCCGGCAGGGTTGCCAAATACGGTGGATGCGTCGTCGGCAGCGGAAGATCGCCCGGCAAAACCTGTCCCCATCCCGCTGATGCTTTGTTCGTTGAGGGCGAAACCACTCGCGAAGATCTGGGTGGATGCCAAGGCAGCGGCGAGGCTAATGGTGGTTTTGAGCATTACTTTTTTCATTATTAGAACTCCTGGTGATCACCGGGGCGAAAATTACCAACATTTTCGTCCCAGCGCCATAGGCTGTAATGCTTGATTTAGAGCGGTTTTGTAGGACAATCCGACCAAATTCGCTGCCAGTTGAGCGATCTTTGGATTCGAGGCACTCAGCAGGCGACCTGATTCAGCGGTGCAACACAGGTTTGCCAGGCGCAGGTGAAGTCTCGCAGGCGTCCCTGGGGCTGGAAGGTCTGGCGCCAGATTCGCGCCATGCCCAGCAAGTCGTCTGGTTCGGGGAGGGGGGTATTCTGTTCTTCGACCAGCAGCCAGGCGATGGCGGTGGCGTAACGCAGGTTGACGGTCAATTCCAGGTGCGGGCCGCTGAGGAATGCATGTTGGCTGGCCAGGCCACGCACCAGGCTGGCGCGTTCCGGATCGAGTGCCAGGTAATGGTCCCAAAGTGCCTGGTGGCGGGGTTCGGCGATTCGATACAGGCCGTGTCCACGGCGGTCATGCAGGGCGGAACCAAGGGCTGACTGGCTGGCGGCGATGCCTAGCAGCAGGGATTCGGCGGTTGCGCTATGGCGTCCCAGGTAGATCAAGGTCGGACGGATCACATAACGGCACAGTTCGCTGGCAGCGATACCCATAAAACCCTCGATACATCAAATTGGCGACGAACCTGAAAGGCTTTGGCAGCGGTGAATCGACTCAGGCTCGTCGGAAGCGGATCAAGCCCGCTTGAGTTGAAGTCTAGTGTCATATTCACCGCGTAAAGGACTGTTTTTAAAATATTTCTGTCGGCGAGTTATAAACGTTATATCTATCCGTGCTTAGTCATCGTGAAACCTCGGGCAACAAAAAGCCCCGCTTTTCGGGCGGGGCTTCTGGTGTTTCAGGCTTCCTGGCGTATCAGGCGACCAGGGCCTGACGCGTACGCTCGATGACCGCCTGCAGCGGTTCGGCGCTGGAATACTGGTCGGGGTACAGGCGTTCGCTGTGACGCGCGATGCCGTGTTCGTTGACCAGGGTGAAGCTGAAACAGCCTTTGCGAGCGGCCATGATCAGGCAGTTCATCGGTGCAAAGGCGTTGGTTAGGGTGCGGATGGCATCCTGGGTGTGGATTTGAGTAGACATAGTCATTGGGTGTTCCTACAAGCGACACGGATAAGAGCCGTGCAAAATTAAAACGTTCCAGTAACGACGACCACCGTTGGTCGAACGAAGAACCCAGACTGGAACAAAGCAGCCAGTTTGAAGCGCTGATAAATTGGCGCGCTTGGGCTGGCAGGTAGGTACTTAGGAGGGCAGGCAACACATCAAGGGCAAAGGTTCTGGGCCCGGGGTGAAGATCCTGATCAATTTGCAGGCTGGTTCGGTCAGCGTAAATGAGCTTGGCAACACCCTTTGCTTTCGATTCAAAGGCTGTGTTGGCGCAAGATTTACCTGGAAACCATCGAGGTGGTCGATCCCGCTTTTTCGGTAACGGCTTCCTGTGGGAAGGCTGCGCCGGGGGGATTTGTTCGACCAGAATTGACTTTCAGCTTGGTACTAACGCCGCGGATAGTAACGGATTGAAAAGGCAAAGGGAAGTGTGCTGGTAAAAAAATCTGGATGGTCGCTTGGCGTCATCCTTCGTCGACGGCGCGACGGGGCCTGGAAACCGTTCGGTCATCGCGCACAAACCGACCGGCGGTCATCGCTCGAAGCCGCCTGGGGCGGGGGTTTACCGAAGGGTTATCCCCAGGAATCAAGAAAAATGCGCCGAAAAAACCCGGTGATATAACCGTCCAGAAGGTAGTTGTGCACATTAGTTGCCTGGACTGTCACCGCGCTGTCATCCAGCCTTCAACTGCAGTGGGTGCCTGTAACCAAAATTTAAGTCAATGAAAAATATCGTCTTTTTTAACTGGTGAAAAAATCGTCAGTTTGACTGCAGGCCCCATTCCATAAGCCTTTGCGCGAGTTCAATGACGGTTGTCCACTGAGTTATCCACAGCTTCTGTGGATTGTCCCGAGCGCTTGCTCTAGGACGGGCGTGCCGGGTTTTTTTCGGCTTTACCTGTAAGAAAAAGAGAGTAGAGTGGCGCGCCTTCCGATCTGCCCACAGTGCTTTATGAAGTTTCGTACACCACCTCCTTCCTCTTCCGCCAAATCGTCCACGGTTACCTCCCCCAAGCGCTTTTCGATGCGGGTAGCCGAGTGGTTGCTGGACAGCCCACGCCTGGGTGAGAACCCCAACGTCAAACACATCGCCGGACGTTTGCTCAAGCAACCGGCCCGAGAAGGCGTCGTCGCCGCGCAAAGCAGGCTGGGGCAACTGATGTGCCGTGAATGCGGCAATGCCCGGGATCGCCGGATTGGCCAGGATCTCTTGCGTCAAGCCGCGCGGGCAGGGGACTTGCGCGCGCAGCAGGAACTGGGCCTGATCGAAGACTGAGCTGTCCAAGACCTGACGCCTTGGTTAACCTTCAGGCTTTATTTCAATGGCAGGAGTGGCTATGGCTATGGACTTGACCAGCGCATTGCTGGGGCTGGCGGGCGCGGCGTTGCCATTGCTGGTGTTGGCCTGGCAACTGCAGCGCCGGGCGAGCACCGCCCAGGCCCAGGCGTCGCTGCTGGAAGAGCGCCTGGCCACGGCGAATCTGGCGCAGGATGGCCTGAATGCGCAACTTGAGGCCTGTCGCGATGAAATCGCCGATCTCAGTCAAGCCAACGCAGCCAGGCAGGCGGACCTCGCCGCCGTGCGCCGTGAGGTCGAGTTGCTGCAAATCGAACGTGACGATGCCCGCGATGCTGCTCACGCCTGGAATATCGAACGCGCCGGCAAAGAAGTCGAACTGCGCCGTCTTGACGCCCTGGCCGCTTCTCTCAAGGCCGAACTGCGCGAGCAACAAGAAAGCCATCAGCAGCGCCTCAACGACCTGCAGGGCTCACGGGACGAGCTGCGTGCGCAGTTCGCCGAACTGGCCGGGAAAATCTTCGACGAGCGCGAGCAGCGTTTTGCCGAAACCAGCCAGCAGCGCCTGGGGCAATTGCTCGATCCGTTGAAAGAGCGCATCCAGTCTTTTGAAAAGCGCGTCGAGGAAAGTTATCAGGCTGAAGCCCGAGAGCGCTTTTCCCTGGCCAAGGAACTGGAGCGCCTGCAACAGCTCAACCTGCGCCTGAGCGACGAAGCCACCAACCTGACCCGCGCCTTGAAAGGACAGAAAACCCAGGGCAACTGGGGAGAGTTGATTCTGGAGCGCGTGCTTGAGCATGCGGGGCTGGAGAAGGGGCGCGAGTACCAGACCCAGGTCAATCTCAAGGGCCCGGACGGCGAGCGTTTCCAGCCGGACGTGATCATTTACCTGCCCGGCGACAAGCAGGTGGTCGTCGACTCCAAGGTCAGCCTGACGGCCTATCAGCAGTACGTGGCGGCCGAAGACGAAGCCATCGGCCAGATCGCCATCAAGCAACACGTGCTGTCGCTGCGCAACCACGTCAAGGGCTTGGCCGGCAAGGATTACAAACGCCTGGACGGCTTGCACAGCCTGGACTTCGTCCTGTTGTTCGTGCCGATCGAAGCGGCGTTTTCCGCTGCGTTGCAGGCGGAGCCCACACTGTTCCAGGAAGCCTTCGACCGCAACATCGTGATTGTCAGTCCGACCACGCTGCTGGCGACCCTGCGTGTCATCGACAGTCTGTGGAAGCAGGAGCGGCAAAGCCAGAACGCCCGGGAAATCGCCGAGCGGGCCGGGTGGCTGTACGACAAGTTCGTGCTGTTCATCCAGGATCTCGACGAAGTCGGCAATCGCTTGCAGCAACTGGACAAGGCCTACAGCTCGGCGCGCAACAAGCTGACAGAAGGACGCGGCAACCTGGTCAGCCGCAGTGAGCAGCTCAAGCTGCTGGGGGCGCGGGCGAGCAAGAGCCTGCCAGCAGACTTGCTGGAGCGGGCGATGACCGATGTTGACGGCTTGGTCGAATTGCCGGAATAGGCGAGCCTGCCCGCGATTGTTGATCGTTCCCACGCTTTGCGTGGGAATGCATCCCGTGACGCTCCGCGTCACCCTTGCACCCGACTCAAGCCTTGCGTCGAAAGCGGAACGCGGAGCGTCCCCGGCGGCATTCCCACGCGGAGCATGGGAAGGATCGGTGCGCAAGGCTCGCGAGCTACAGCGACAGCGTTATAGCGGCAAATGCCGACTCAACAACGCCCGCAACGCCGCCGGTTTCACTGGCTTGGCCAAATAATCCAACCCCGCAGCATGCACCTGGGCCACGGTCTCGGGGCGTCCGTCGGCGCTGATGACCACGCCGGGCACCGGCTCGCCCAGTCGGGTGCGCAGCCACGCCATCAGTTCGGTCCCGGTTTCCCCATCGTCCAGGTGGTAATCCACCAGTGCCAATTGCGGGCGCAGGCCATCGCTGAGCAGGGCCATGCATTCCTCGCGGTTACGCGCGGTCCAGACTTGGCAGCCCCAGCGGGTGAGCAGGCTGTTCATGCCGATCAGGATGCTGTCCTCATTGTCGATACACAGTACCCGGGCGCCGCTGGGCAGTTTGCCATTGAGTTCGGCGGGCTGGGCCGGCAGCGCGGCTTGGGCGCGGGCCAAGGGGACGCTGACGCTGAACACGCTGCCGCGTCCCGGCCACGAGCGTACCTGCAGCTTGTGCCCCAGCACGCGACATAGTCCGTCGGCGATCGCCAGCCCCAGGCCAAGCCCTTTTTCGGCGCGGGTCTGATGGCTGTCGAGGCGTTTGAATTCTTCGAAGATCACCTGTTGCTTGTCTTCCGGAATGCCTGGCCCACGGTCCCACACTTCAAGGCTCACCTCACCCTGGCGACGGCGCACGCCCAGCAGCACCGGCCCCTTGGCATAGCGGAAAGCGTTGGTGAGGAAATTCTGCAGGATGCGGCGCAACAGCTTTATGTCGCTGTTGATGCGCAGCGAACTGCCTCTGACGCGAAATTCCAGGCCCTGGTCCCGCGCCAGCGCCTTGAACTCGGCACCCAGGGTGTCAAACAATTCATTGATTGCGAACGGCTTGGCATCCGGGTTGATCTTGCCGTTTTCCAGGCGGGAAATGTCCAGCAAATCGCTGATCAGGTCTTCGGCCGATCGCAGCGAGCTGTCCAGGTGCTGGACCAGTTTTTGCGCCTCGGTGGACAAGCCGTCGTCCTGGTGATTAAGCGCCGCGGAAAACAGGCGCGCGGCGTTCAACGGTTGCATGAGGTCATGGCTGACCGCCGCCAAAAACCTTGTTTTCGACTGGTTCGCGGCCTCGGCGGTGCCCTTGGCTTCGGTCAGGGCGACGTTGAGTTGCGACAGCTCGTGTGTGCGTTCGGCGACACGCTGTTCCAGGCCCTCATTGGCCTCGGTCAACGCCTGCTCGGCTTCGCGGAACGCGGTGATGTCGGTGAAACTCATGACGAAGCCGCCGCCAGGCATCGGGTTGCCGATCAGTTCGATCACCCGGCCATTGGGGAACAGCCGTTCGGACGTGTGCGCCCGGCCTTGACGCATCCAGTGCAGGCGACGCGCAACGTGCACTTCCGCTTCACCGGGGCCGCACAAGCCGCGCTCGGCGTTGTAGCGGATGATGTCGGCAATCGGCCGGCCGACGCTGATCAGGCCATCCGGGTAGTTGAACAGCTCCAGGTAGCGGCGGTTCCAGGCCACCAGCTTCAGCGACTGGTCGACCACGCTGATGCCCTGGGTGATGTTCTCGATCGCGCCTTGCAGCAGCGCGCGGTTGAATTGCAGGACTTCGGAAGCCTCGTCGGCGATGCGCACGACGTCTTCGAGTTGCATTTCACGGCCTTCAATGGCGGCTTTTACCACCGCCCGCGTCGATGAAGCCCCCAGCACACCCGCGAGCAATCGTTCAGTGTGGGCGATCCACTCACCATCGGCGTTCTGGTTCGGATTGAAGCCCTTGCCCTGGCGGTAGGCAAAACGGATGAAGCTCTGCCGCGCGCGTTCTTCACCGACGAAGCGCGCGGCCAGTTGCAGCAGATCGTCGATCTGTACCGCGAGCATCGAGCGGGCGCTGGGGCGGGCACTGATTTCCTGGCCGATGAAGCGCCCGGCCTGCCAGTGCTCCGACACGCGGGTGCGCGACAACACCGAGACCCAGGCGAACAGCGTGAAGTTGCCCGCCAGCGACAGCACCACGCCTTGGGTCAGCGGGGTGATCGGCAGGTTCAACGGGTTGCTGTGCAGCCAGGCCAGGCCCGGAAAACTGTTCAGGGATAAACCCAGGCTGTGGGCGGCAATCGGCAGGACCAGTGTGTAGAACCACAGGAATGTACCGGCGGCGAGTCCGGCAAATACGCCGCGGCGGTTGGCCTGTTTCCAGTACAGCGCGCCGAGCATCGCCGGTGCCAGCTGCGTCACGGCGGCGAAGGCGATCTGGCCGATGGTCGCCAGGCTGGCGGTCGATCCCAGCAGGCGATAACTGACGTAGGCCAGCAGCAGGATGACCACGATGGTCACGCGGCGCACCGACAGCATCCACTGGCGGAACACCTCGAACGGGCGCTCGGCATTGTTGCGGCGCAGCAGCCAGGGCAGCAGCATGTCGTTGGAGACCATGGTCGACAGCGCCACGCTGGCCACGATCACCATGCCCGTGGCCGCCGATGCGCCGCCGATAAAGGCCAGCAACGCCAGGGCAGGATGAGCCTGGGCCAGCGGCAGGCTGATGACGAAGGAGTCCGGCAGCACGGAGCTGGGCAGCAGCATCTGGCCCGCCAGCGCGATCGGCACGACAAACAACGCCGCCAGGGCCAGGTAGGCCGGGAACACCCATTTGGCCAGGCGCAGATCCTGCGGGTCGATGTTCTCGACCACGGTCACGTGAAATTGCCGCGGCAGGCAGATGATCGCCATCATCGCCACGCCGGTCTGCACCACCATCGATGGCCAGTTGATGGTCTCCTTCCAGTATTCCTCCAGGCGCGGGGCGAGCATGGCCTGGTCGAACAGGTCATCGAAACCGTCGTAGAGGCCGAAAGTCACGTAGGCGCCCACCGCCAGGAAAGCGAACAGCTTGACCAGCGACTCGAACGCAATCGCCAACACCATGCCGCGGTGGTGTTCCGTGGCGTCGAGGTTGCGCGTGCCGAAGACAATGGTGAACAGCGCCAGGACGAGGGACACCACCAGTGCAGTGTCTTGCGCGCGAACCCCCATGGCATCGGCGCCGGCACCGATCAGCAGGTTCACGCCGAGCACGATGCCCTTGAGCTGCAGTGCGATGTAGGGCAGCACGCCGACCAGGCAGATCAGCGCCACCACCACCGCCAGGGACTGCGATTTGCCGTAGCGGGCGGCAATGAAGTCGGCAATCGAGGTGATGTTCTCCTGCTTGCTGATCATCACCATTTTTTGCAGGACCCACGGCGCACCAAGCAACAACAGGATCGGCCCGAGGTAGATCGGCAGGAAGGACCAGAGCTGCTCGGCCGCCTGGCCCACCGCGCCGAAAAAGGTCCAGCTGGTGCAGTAGACCGCCAGCGACAGGCTGTACACCCAGGCCCGCATCCGCGGCGGCAAGGGCGCGCTGCGGCGGTCGCCGTAGAAGGCGATGGCGAACATGATGGCCATATAGGCCAGGGCGACGACGGCAATCAGCCCGCTGGACAGCGACATGGGAACTCCAGGCAACCAAAGACACCCGGACCTCCCGCCCGGACAGACAGTCTCGCACGATGGCCGGGGTTAGTCAGTGTCGACCAAGGTCGTGGCGTGGCGGGGTGTCGCAGGGTTGTGGGCTGTCAGATCTTTGGTGTCTGTGCGGTCCTCGTTCGCGAGCAAGCCCGCTCCCACATTTAATCCGTGTACGACGCAGATCCAATGTGGGAGCGGGCTTGCTCGCGAAGGCGGCCTCACTGCCCCAACGCAATCTCGATCAACCGATGCAACTCCTCACTCTCCAGCGGCGCCTCGGAAAACAGGATACGAAACACAATGGGGGCCGCCACCATATTGATCAGCCGGTCGACGCCAGGCTTGGGCTGATCCGGGTAGCGATCCAGAATCACCTGCAATTGCCCGCCAATGATCGTCGCGCAGTAGCTCGGTTTCAGGCTCGATTGCACGTCGCGCAGCATGTTCCGACCGGGCGCGGAGCTCATCTCGTCCAGGTACTGGTCCGCCCAGGCTCGCACATCACCCAGCAGGCTGCCGGTATTGGCCGACTCGGTTTCCGGTTGCATGCGGGCCAGGGCGACGTCCGCCAGCAGCGCCGACAGGTCGCCCCAGCGCCGATAAATGGTCGAAGGCGTGACCCCCGCGCGCGCGGCAATTTGCGGCACGGTGACGCTGGCGCGGTCTTGCTCTTCAAGCAGTTCGCGCACGGCGGTGTGGATCGATTCCTGAACCCGGGCGCTGCGGCCGCCGGGACGTAGAGTGGGTGCTGTCATTGCAAATGTCCTGTTTCTCGGGGCTCTGTAGGGCCATGCACCGGACCTTAACACAAAGAATTTGCTTTAAGCGCCAATCGATAGCACACTCCGCAAAAGCAAAAAATTAGCTTTTGCGGAGCGTGTCCATGCCCAATTCCCATCCGAACCGTGCCAGCCTGTGGTTCCTGGCCATCACCTTGCTCAGTTTCCTGGCGGCTTCCACGGCGCCGACGCCGTTGTATCACTTGTATCAGGAGCAGCTGCAGTTTTCAGCCGCCATGCTCACCCTGATTTTCGGCGTGTATGCCCTCAGCCTGCTGGCTGCATTGTTGACGGTGGGTTCGCTCTCGGACTACCTGGGGCGCAAGCCAGTGATTTTCACTGCTGTGGTGCTCAATGGCGTGGCGATGCTGTTGTTCATCTACGCCGATAGCGTCGCCTGGCTGATCGGTGCCCGGGTGCTGCAAGGTTTTGCCACCGGCATGGCAACAGCGGTGCTCAGTGCCACCTTGCTGGATGTCGATCGCCAGCAAGGGCCGCTGATCAATAGCGTTGCGCCCTTGCTCGGCATGGCCATGGGCGGCATGGGCTGTGGCCTGCTGGCGGAGTTTGCACCCGCGCCCCTGCAATTGACTTACTGGTTGCTGCTCGCCCTGTTTGCGCTGCAGGCGCTGTATGTCTGGCGCTTGCCGGAAAGCGTATCGCCACAGGCCGGGGCCTGGGCATCGTTGCGCCCGACCCTGCACGTGCCCGTACAAGCACGCTCGACCCTGTGGCGGGTATTGCCGCTCAATGTGGCGACCTGGGCGCTCGGCGGTTTTTACGCATCATTGGCGCCGTCGCTGGTGCGTACGGCCACCGGTTCGACCTCGAACCTGATTGGTGGAGCCACCGTCGCGGCCTTGACGTTGACCGGTGCCTCGATGATTTTCATCCTGCGCAATCAACCCGCGGGCAAAGCGCTGCAGCTGGGCACAAGTTTGCTGCCGGCGGGTATCGTGCTGATCCTGCTGGGCGTGCACGGCGCGAGTCTGCCACTGTTTTTCCTTGGCACCCTGGTGGCCGGCTGTGGCTTCGGCGCCGGTTTCCTGGGTGCTGTACGCAGTCTGGTGCCCTTGGCCTTGCCCCATGAGCGGGCGGGATTGATGTCGGCGTATTACGCGCTCAGTTACCTGGCGTTCTGCCTGCCGTCGTTCCTGGCCGGAAACCTGACGCATACGTTCGGCCTGGTGGCGACTGCCGATGGCTATGGGGCGGGGCTGATTATTCTCGCTGTCGGCGCCTTGCTGATGTTGTGGCGGCAGCGCACAGCCAGGGCGTGTGTTGCGGGCGAATGATTTTATATCTGCAAAATAGATAACAGTTAGAGATATTACCCGTTATATAGATATTCGATCCGGATCTAAGATGGACTCCACCTCACGTGAGGACAGGAGTTCGCCATGACATGCCCTAATACGCTCAAGTCCGGAATCAAGCCGTTCAGCCATTTGCAGCACCCGCGCGAAGTCATCCGCCAGTTCACCCCCAACTGGTTCGCCGCCACCATGGGCACCGGCGTGCTGGCCTTGGCGCTGATGCAATTGCCCGTTGCCAATCCAGTCCTGCGCACCATTGCCGAAGGACTTTGGCTGTTCAATATCTTTTTGTTCCTGTTGTTTACGCTGCTGTACGCGGCGCGTTGGGTGATGTTTTTCGATGAGGCGCGGCGGATTTTCGGCCACTCCACGGTGTCGATGTTTTTCGGCACGATTCCCATGGGCCTGGCGACCATCATCAATGGCTTTGTACTCTTCGGCTTGCCGCGCTGGGGCGAGGGAGTGATTCATCTGGCAGAGGCCTTGTGGTGGCTGGACGTGGCGATGTCCGTGGCGTGCGGAGTGCTCATTCCCTTCCTGATGTTCACCCGCCAGGAGCACAGCATCGATCAGATGACCGCTGTATGGCTGCTGCCGGTGGTGGCAGCGGAAGTCGCGGCCGCCAGCGGGGGCTTGCTGGCGCCACACCTGGCCGATGCGCATGGGCAACTGGTGATGCTGGTGACCAGCTACGTGCTCTGGGCATTTTCCCTGCCGGTGGCGTTCAGCATCCTGACGATTCTGCTGCTGCGCATGGCGCTGCATAAACTGCCCCACGAAAACATGGCGGCTTCGAGCTGGCTGGCACTCGGGCCGATCGGTACCGGTGCCCTGGGCATGTTGCTGTTGGGCGCCGACGCGCCGGCAATTTTTGCCGCAAACGGTTTGTCGGGTGTCGGTGAAATTGCTGCGGGGCTGGGGCTGGTTGCCGGGATCACCCTGTGGGGCTTTGGCCTGTGGTGGATGCTGATGGCGGTGCTGATTACCTTGCGTTATCTGCGCGCCGGCATTCCTTTCAATCTCGGCTGGTGGGGTTTCACCTTTCCGTTGGGCGTCTATTCTCTGGCAACGTTGAAACTGGCCAGCACGCTGCACCTGGTGTTTTTCAGTGTCTTTGGTTGTGTGCTGGTGAGCCTGCTGATCGTGATGTGGCTGATCGTCGCCAAGCGTACGGTGCAAGGCGCCTGGCGCGGCGAGTTGTTTGTCTCGCCGTGTATTGCAGGATTAAAGAAATAACCGGCAAAGATTAGGTAATGTGTGGCCTGGATCGACGTGCGACATTCCAATGACGGTATCCACGCCATTCGTTACCCACTCACAAGCTTCAGGGACACATGGAAGATGAGTCACCCTTCACAGTTCACCTTGCTGCGCACCCGGCGTTTCCTGCCGTTCTTCGTGACCCAGTCCCTCGGGGCGTTCAACGACAACATCTTCAAGCAGTCGTTGATCCTCGCCATCTTGTACAAGCTGGCGATCGAAGGCGACCGTTCGATCTGGGTCAACCTGTGTGCGCTGCTGTTCATCCTGCCGTTTTTCCTGTTTTCGGCGCTGGCCGGGCAGTTCGGCGAGAAGTTCGCCAAGGATGCGTTGATCCGCCTGATCAAGCTTGGGGAAATCGTCATCATGGCGGTGGGCGCGGTGGGCTTCCTGTTCGATCACCTGTCGTTGATGTTGCTGGCCCTGTTCGCCATGGGCACGCACTCGGCGTTGTTCGGGCCGGTGAAGTACTCGATCCTGCCCCAGGCCCTGCATGAAGACGAACTGGTGGGTGGCAACGGCCTGGTGGAAATGGGCACCTTCCTGGCCATTCTGGCCGGGACCATCGGCGCCGGTATCATGATGTCGTCCAGTCATTACGCGCCGGTGGTTTCCACCGCGATCATCGCTATCGCCGTGCTCGGTTACCTGGCCAGTCGCGGCATTCCGCGGGCCGCGGCGGCCTCGCCGGAGATGCGCCTGAACTGGAACATCTTCAGTCAGTCCTGGGCCACCCTGAAGCTGGGCCTCGGCCAGACCCCGGCGGTGTCGCGTTCGATCGTCGGCAACTCATGGTTCTGGTTTGTCGGGGCGATCTACCTGACGCAGATCCCGGCCTATGCCAAGGAATGGATGCACGGTGACGAAACCGTCGTGACCTTGATCCTGACGGTGTTCTCGGTCGGCATTGCCGTGGGCTCGATGCTTTGCGAAAAACTCTCCGGGCGCAAAGTCGAAATCGGCCTGGTGCCGTTCGGCTCATTCGGATTGACGGTGTTTGGCTTGTTGCTGTGGTGGCATTCCGGCGGGATTCCCGACAGCGCCGTGGGCCATGGCTGGCTCGAGATCCTTGGTTTCGGTCACGCCTGGCTGGTATTGCTCGACATCCTCGGCCTGGGCGTGTTCGGCGGTTTCTACATCGTGCCGCTGTATGCCTTGATCCAGTCGCGCACCGCCGAGAACGAACGGGCCCGGGTGATCGCCGCCAACAATATTCTCAACGCGCTGTTCATGGTGGTGTCGGCGATCGTCTCGATCATCCTGCTGAGCCTGGTCAAGCTGTCGATACCGCAGTTGTTCCTGGTGGTGTCGTTGCTCAACATCGGCGTCAACGCCTACATCTTCAGGATCGTTCCCGAATTCACCATGCGCTTCATGATCTGGCTGCTCAGCCATTCCATGTACCGCGTAGAGCATCGCAACCTCGACATGATTCCCGATGAGGGGGCGGCGTTGCTGGTGTGCAATCACGTGTCGTTCGTCGATGCCTTGTTGATAGGCGGTGCGGTGCGTCGACCAATCCGCTTCGTGATGTACTACAAGATCTATAACTTGCCGGTGCTCAATTTCATCTTTCGCACCGCGGGGACGATTCCGATCGCGGGTCGTCATGAAGATATCCAGATCTACGAAAAAGCCTTTACGCGCATCGCGAAATACCTGAAGGACGGAGAGTTGGTGTGCATCTTTCCCGAGGGCAAATTGACCACCGATGGCGAGATCAACGAGTTCAAGGGTGGGCTCACGCGCATTCTCGAAGAAACGCCGGTGCCGGTCATTCCCCTGGCATTGCAGGGGTTGTGGGGCAGTTTCTTCAGCCGCGATCCGGGCAAGGGGCTGTTTCGCCGGTTGTGGTCGCGGGTGACGCTGGTGGCGGGGCCGATGGTGGCCGTCGAAGCGGCGCAACCGGCCCGGTTGCAGGCTATGGTGGGTGAGTTGCGTGGGGCGGTGCGCTAACCCGGCCTACCGGCCGGCCCGATCGGGACCCGAATGCGTTACACCCTGTAGGAGCCGGCTTGCTGGCGATGGCAGCCTTGAATTTTGCATCGAATTCGAACTATCACCCCGCCATCGTCAAGCGGTTACGCCCCTCGCGCTTGGCGACGTACAGCGCGCTGTCGGCCCTGCGCAACAGGCTCTCGGCGGATTCGCCGGGCAGCAGGGTCGAGCAGCCGAGGCTGACGGTCAGCTCCACCGTGCGGCCATCGGCTGGATAATCCTCGGCCTGCGCTGCGCACCGCAGGCGTTCGCCGACCAGCGCTGCCGCTTCCCGGCTGGTGTTGGATAACAAGATCAGGAACTCTTCGCCACCGTAGCGAAACACCATGTCGACGTTGCGCAACTGATTCTTGATCGAGGCGGCCACCGCCTTGAGCACGTCATCACCGGCGCCATGCCCATGGGTGTCGTTGACCCGCTTGAAGTGATCGATGTCCAGCATCAACAGCGACAGGGGCTGCATATGACGTCGCGCCAGCTCGATTTCCCGCTGCAGCGTCTGGTCCATGGCGATGCGATTGCCGGTGTCGGTCAGCGGGTCACGCAATGCACTTTGGGTGGCGGCGCGGTACAACAGGGTATTGCGCATAGGGTAGAGCAACGCGGCCAGCAGAGACTCGAGGTTGGCCTGTTCCTGTTCGCTGAAGCGCTGGTTGCGGCGAAAGGTCAGTTCGCCCAGGTGCTCGCCTTCGTGGCTCAGGCTATAGCTGATCGAGTGGTGTCCGCGCTGGCCGAATTCCAGGCGCAAGTCACTGCTCTTGTGCTGGTAGATCAAGGCATCAAGGGGGACCAGTCGCTGGATTTCGCGGTAGAACAGCCCGAGTATGCGTTGCGGCTCAAGGCTGGTTTGCAGCTGCAGGTTCAACTGCTGGCGCAGTTGCGCAAGGCTGACGGGCCTCTCCAGAATCGGTGGCTGCTGCCCAAAGCCCAGGCGTTGCAATTTGGCGCTGTCAAAGTCAATTGCGTTGGACTGGGAAGGTGGTTTCATAGGGCGTGCGCCTTTGAGCAGTAAGGCTGTCTTACAAGCTGGGTGCGAGCGCCTCTTGGCTACGCGTCATACTGGTCCGTCAGTCCCGTAGGACATTTCGTACAAGCTTAATCTGCTTTATCGCAGATTAGTAATCGGCAATTTTTGCATTGCGCTCTCTGCTTTCCCACGGCCTGTTCAGGCATATTCCCAGCGAAAGTCGTGCCAAGTAACCGGATTTTATTAAAAGCCCTTACCAATCAATAGGTTGACAGGCGATAAAGCGGGCGAGGGCAATTGTGCGACGGTTGTTTGACTGAAAGCCTGTTGTAACGGGCATGCCGCGTCGGGAAATCGACGCGGCACAAAAGCGACGGACGGTATTACTGGGCGTTGAATGCCTGGCCGTTGATGCCGGTGCTGTCCGGGCCCATGAGGTAGAGGTAGACCGGCATGATCTCCTCAGGCGTTGGGTTGTTCAGCGGGTTTTCGCCCGGATACGCCTGGGCGCGCATGCTGGTGCGAGTGGCCCCCGGGTTGATGCTGTTGGAGCGGACCGGCGCCACGCCGTCGACTTCGTCGGCCAGCGTTTGCATCAGGCCTTCGGTGGCGAATTTCGAGACCCCGTAGGCGCCCCAATACGCGCGACCCTTGCGCCCGACGCTGCTCGAGGTGAACACCACCGAGGCGTCCTGGGACAGCTTGAGCAGTGGCAACAGGGTACTGGTCAACATGAACATGGCGTTGACATTGACCTGCATGACGCGCATGAAGTTTTCCCCGGACAGCTGTTCGATCGGGGTGCGCGGGCCGATGATCGATGCGTTGTGCAGCAAGCCATCCAAATGCCCGAATTCGCTTTCGATCATCGCGGCCAGCTCATCGTATTGATGGGGCAGGGCGGTCTCGAGGTTGAACGGGATCACGGCCGGTTGCGGATGGCCGGCGGCTTCGATCTCGTCGTAGACCTGGGTCAGGTTGGCTTCGGTCTTGCCCAGCAACAGGACGGTGGCGCCATGGGCGGCATAGGTTTTGGCGGCGGCAGCGCCAATGCCACGACCGGCACCGGTGACCAGGATGACCCGGCCTTTGAGCAGATCGGGGCGGGCGGAATAATCAAACATGAAAAACCTCACGAAAACAGACGACAGATCGCGGCGCGGCCATTCGCGGGCAAGCCCGCTCCCACAGGTCCGGTTGAGGGTACAGAATTTCTGATCACCCCGGACCCTGTGGGAGCGGGCTTGCCCGCGAAGGCGTCAGCATTCACGCCGTATTCCAAAAATCAGGAACCGGCTCTCAGCAGCTACACAAAGCGCTATCCAGAACCTTGCGCAACTCCAGCGGATGATCGACCACCACATCCGCCCCCCAATGCCGCGGATTGTCATCCGGGTGGATGTAGCCGAACGTCACGGCTGCCGTCCGGGTGCCGGCATCGCGCCCCGATTCGATATCGCGCAGGTCATCGCCCACGAACAGCACGCTGGCCGGATCGAGGTCGAGCATCTTGCAGGCGAGGATCAACGGCTCCGGGTCCGGCTTGCTGTTCTTCACGTGATCCGGGCAGATCAGCAGGGCCGAACGCTCGGCCAGCCCCAGCTGCTGCATGATCGGCTCGGCGAAACGCAGCGGCTTGTTGGTGACCACGCCCCAGATCAGGTTGGCCTTCTCGATATCGGCCAGCAGCTCACCCATGCCGTCAAACAGTTTGCTGTGCACCGCGCAGCCCACCAGGTAACGTTCAAGGAACTCCAGGCGCAATGCCTCAAAGCCCGGGGACTCCGGGTCCATGGAGAAGGTCACTGCGACCATCGCCTTGGCACCGCCGGAGATTTCGTCGCGGATGTGCTTGTCGTTGATCGGCGGCAAGCCGCGGTCGGCACGCATCGCCTGGCAAATCGCAATGAAGTCCGGCGCGGTGTCGAGCAGGGTGCCGTCCATGTCGAAAAGAACTGCTCTGATACGCATCGGCTTACTCCTCGCGCAGGGTCTGGATCATGTAGTTGACGTCCACGTCGGACGCCAGTTTGTAATGCTTGGTCAGCGGGTTGTAGGTCAGGCCAATGATGTCCTTGACGGTCAGGCCGGCCATGCGGCTCCACGCACCGAGCTCGGAAGGGCGAATGAATTTCTTGAAGTCATGGGTGCCGCGTGGCAACAGCTTCATGATGTATTCGGCGCCGACGATGGCGAACAGGTACGCCTTCGGGTTGCGGTTGATGGTGGAGAAGAACACCTGGCCGCCCGGCTTGACCATGCGGAAACAGGCGCGGATCACCGAGGACGGGTCCGGTACGTGCTCGAGCATTTCCAGGCAGGTCACCACGTCGAACTGTTCAGGCATTTCCTCGGCCAGGGCCTCGGCGGTGATCTGCCGGTATTCGACGTTCACGCCCGATTCCAGCTGATGCAGCTGTGCCACCGCCAGTGGCGCTTCGCCCATGTCGATACCGGTCACGGTCGCGCCGCGCTGGGCCATGGCTTCACTGAGGATGCCGCCGCCGCAACCGACGTCGAGGACTTTCTTGCCAGCCAGGTTGACGCGTTCGTCAATCCAGTTCACACGCAGCGGATTGATGTCATGAAGCGGTTTGAATTCGCTCTCGCGGTCCCACCAGCGATGGGCCAGGGCCTCGAATTTGGCGATTTCGGCGTAGTCGACGTTGCTCATGGTTTAAGTCCTCTAAAACTTGAAAAATCCTGTAGCCCCGATGTTGAGTCGGGGAGGCTTACGATTCTTTGCGGCCGCTGATGCGCTGGCCCCAGGCCTTGGCGGTGGCGACGAGTTGTTGTTCATCCACGCGTGTCAGGCGGCGGTCGTCGAGCAGTTGCTTGCCCGCGACCCAAAGGTGTTTCACGCAATCGCGGCCGGACGCATATATAAGCTGCGATACCGGGTCATAGACCGGTTGCTGGGCCAGGCCCGAGAGGTCGAACGCCACGATGTCGGCGGCCTTGCCGATTTCCAGCGAGCCCACCTCGGCTTCGATCCCCAGTGCGCGTGCGCCGTTGAGGGTGGCCATGCGCAGGGCGCTGTGGGCGTCCAGTGCGGTGGCCGAGCCTGCGACGGCCTTGGCCAGCAGGGCGGCGGTGCGGGTTTCGCCCAGCAGGTCCAGGTCATTGTTGCTGGCGGCGCCGTCGGTGCCGAGGGCCACGTTGACCCCGGCCTGCCACAAGCGCTCCACCGGGCAGAAACCGCTGGCCAGCTTCAGGTTCGACTCCGGGCAGTGAATGACATGGGTGTTGCTTTCTACCAGCAGCGCCAGGTCTTCGTCGCTGACCTGGGTCATGTGCACCGCCTGGAAACGCGGCCCCAGCAAGCCCAGGCGCGCCAGGCGGGCCAGCGGCCGTTCACCCTGCTGTTCGAGGGCTTGCCGCACCTCGAAGGCGGTTTCATGCACATGCATGTGGATCGACGCATCCAGCTCTTCGGCGATGACCCGGATCTTTTCCAGGTTTTCATCGCCCACGGTGTAGGGAGCATGGGGCGCGAAGGTGATTTTGATGCGTTCGTGATGCTTGAGATCGCCGAACATTTCGACACCTTGGCGAATCGCCTCGTCCGCCGTGCTGGCGCCCGGGATCGGGAAATCGAGGATCGGAATCGCAATTTGCGCGCGAATGCCGCTGTTGTGCACGCACTCGCTGGCAACCTTCGGGAAGAAATACATGTCAGAGAAGCAGGTGATGCCGCCCTTGAGCTGCTCGGCGATGGCCAGGTCCGTGCCGTCGCGGACGAAATCCTCGTCGACCCACTTGGCCTCGGCCGGCCAGATGTGGTTTTCCAGCCAGGTCATCAGCGGCAGATCGTCGGCCAGGCCGCGAAACAGGGTCATTGCCGCATGCCCGTGGGCATTGATCAGGCCGGGGCTGAGCAGGATGTCCGGCAGTTCACGCACTTCGATTGCGTTAAGCTGCAGGGCGTTGCGGCGCGGACCGATGAAAACGATGCGCCCGTCGCGAATGCCCAGGCCATGATCCTTGAGCACGACGCCAGCGGGTTCGACGGGTACCAGCCAGGTTGGCAGCAACAACAGATCGAGCGCAATGGCAGTGTTCGGCATCGAGGATCGGTTCCAGGGCTTTTGTATAGGATGGCGAAGTATACCCGAGCGTCTTCGTCGGGGGATCGCTATAATCGGCGGCTTTTGTTTCTGACTGCGGGGTGTGGGATGCGCGATCGACTGTTGGCTGCTGAGAAGGTTAAGGCCATCGATTGGCGTGATGGCACCCTGTACCTGCTGGATCAGCGTGTTTTGCCGTTCGAGCAAACCTGGATCGCCTGCACCAGTGCGACGGGCGTGGCCGAAGCCATTCGCTCGATGGTGGTGCGCGGCGCGCCAGCCATCGGCATCAGTGCGGCCTATGGCGTGGTGCTGGCGGCGCGGGCCCGATTTGCCGAGGGTGGCGATTGGCAGGAAGCGCTGGAAGAGGATTTCGCGCAGCTGGCCGCCACCCGTCCGACCGCGGTCAACCTTTCCTGGGCACTCGGTCGCATGCGCGAGCGCCTGGCTCGACTGAAAAAGCATGCCGACCCCTTGTCCGTGCTGGAGGCCGAGGCCCTGGCCATCCATGAAAGCGACCGCGAAGCCAACCTGACCATGGCGCAACTGGGCGTCGACCTGATCCGCAAGCACCAGGGCAACGCCCAGGCGATCCTGACCCACTGCAACACCGGCGCGCTGGCCACCGGTGGCTTCGGCACGGCGCTGGGGGTGATTCGCGGCGCCTTCATCGAGGGCATGGTCGAGCGCGTGTATGCCGGCGAAACCCGTCCGTGGCTGCAAGGCTCGCGACTGACCGCCTGGGAGCTGGCCAACGAAGGCATCCCGGTGACCCTCAGTGCCGATTCCGCTGCTGCGCACATCATGAAGACCAAGGGCGTCACCTGGGTCATCGTCGGGGCAGACCGCATCACCGCCAATGGCGATGTGGCCAACAAGATCGGCACCTACCAATTGGCCGTCAATGCCATGCACCACGGGGTGCGCTTCATGGTGGTGGCGCCGAGCTCGACCATCGACATGGACCTGGCCAGCGGCGACGATATCGTGCTCGAGGAGCGCGATGAGCGCGAATTGCTGGAGGTGGGTGGCCAGCGGCTCGGGGCCGATATCGATGCGTTCAACCCGGTGTTCGACGTGACCCCGGCGGACCTGATCGACGTGATCGTCACCGAAAAAGGCATCGTCGAGCGCCCGGATACGGCGAAGATGACGCAGTTGATGTGCCGCAAGCGCCTGCATTAAAGGTATTGGGTGTCTGATAAATCGCCTTCGCGGGCAAGCCCGCTCCCACAGGCTTTGTGTGCGCCGCAAAACACTGTAGGAGCTGGCTTGCCAGCGATGAGGCCCTAAAAGTCAATGAAATGCCCTGAATCCGGCCCGATTTCTTTATTCAACACTGCTCTAAGCCCCTCTCGTCCCCTTCAAGCCTGTCATCGGTCAACTAACTATGCTCCATGCGCATCAGGGGGATAGGTGCGTGGCGGCTCTTGTGATAACATCCGGCGGTTTCCAAGGTTGCCCCGCGGGGTGATCTTTACTGCGCAGATCCATGGCATAACTCGTTGATTTGTCGTAAGTCGGTGCATGGCACTCAGCCTGCAGCGGCGAGCTTCGTTCGTCCCATATGGATGAGACGAAGTTTCACCAGAAAAAGGAATCAGGCTTCTCATGGGCGAACTGGCCAAAGAAATCCTCCCGGTCAATATCGAAGACGAGCTGAAGCAGTCCTATCTCGACTACGCGATGAGCGTAATTGTCGGGCGGGCACTGCCGGATGCGCGCGATGGCTTGAAGCCCGTGCACCGGCGCGTGCTGTTCGCGATGAGCGAGCTGGGCAACGACTTCAACAAGCCGTACAAGAAATCTGCCCGTGTTGTCGGTGACGTGATCGGTAAGTATCACCCGCACGGTGATACCGCGGTGTACGACACCATCGTTCGGATGGCCCAGCCATTCTCCCTGCGCTACCTGCTGGTAGACGGCCAGGGCAACTTCGGTTCGGTGGACGGCGACAACGCCGCGGCCATGCGATACACCGAAGTGCGCATGACCAAGCTGGCGCACGAGCTGCTGGCTGACCTGCATAAGGAAACCGTGGACTGGGTGCCGAACTACGACGGCACCGAAATGATCCCGGCGGTCATGCCGACCCGTATTCCCAACCTGCTGGTCAACGGCTCCAGCGGTATCGCCGTGGGCATGGCGACCAACATCCCGCCGCACAACCTCGGTGAAGTCATCGACGGTTGCCTGGCGCTCATCGACAACCCCGAGCTGACCGTCGACGAGCTGATGCAGTACATCCCCGGTCCGGACTTCCCGACCGCCGCGATCATCAACGGTCGCGCCGGCATCATCGAGGCCTACCGCACCGGTCGCGGGCGCATCTACATGCGCGCCCGCTCGATCATCGAAGACATCGACAAGGTCGGTGGCCGCCAGCAGATCGTCATCACCGAACTCCCTTACCAGCTGAACAAGGCCCGTCTGATCGAGAAGATCGCCGAGCTGGTCAAGGAGAAGAAGCTCGAAGGCATCACGGAGCTGCGCGACGAGTCCGACAAGGACGGTATGCGCGTCGTGATCGAGCTGCGTCGCGGCGAAGTGCCTGAGGTGATCCTCAACAACCTCTACGCCCAGACCCAGCTGCAAGCGGTATTCGGCATCAACATCGTCGCGCTGATCGACGGCCGTCCACGCATCCTGAACCTCAAGGACCTGCTGGAAGCCTTCGTGCGTCACCGTCGCGAAGTCGTCACTCGTCGTACCGTATTCGAACTGCGCAAGGCGCGCGAGCGTGGGCACATCCTCGAAGGTCAAGCGGTTGCCCTGTCGAACATCGACCCGGTCATCGCCCTGATCAAGGCTTCGCCGACCCCGTCGGAAGCCAAGGAAGCGCTGGTCAGCACCCCTTGGGAGTCCTCGGCGGTTGTGGCGATGGTGGAACGTGCCGGCGCAGATTCGTGCCGTCCGGAAAACCTCGACCCGCAATACGGCCTGCGCGACGGCAAGTACTTCCTGTCGCCAGAGCAGGCGCAAGCCATCCTCGAACTGCGTCTGCACCGCCTGACCGGCCTGGAACACGAAAAGCTGCTGGCCGAGTATCAAGAGATCCTCAACCAGATCGGCGAGCTGATCCGCATCCTCAACAGCGCCACGCGCCTGATGGAAGTGATCCGCGAAGAGCTGGAAGTGATCCGTGCCGAATACGGCGACGTGCGCCGCACCGAGATCCTCGATGCGCGTCTCGACCTGACCCTGGGCGACATGATCCCGGAAGAAGATCGCGTGGTGACCATTTCCCACGGTGGCTATGCCAAGACCCAGCCGCTGGCGGCTTACCAGGCCCAGCGTCGTGGCGGCAAAGGCAAGTCGGCGACCGGCGTCAAGGATGAGGACTACATCGCTCACCTGCTGGTTGCCAACAGCCACACCACGTTGCTGCTGTTCTCCAGCAAGGGCAAGGTGTACTGGCTGAAAACCTACGAAATCCCTGAAGCCTCACGCGCTGCCCGTGGTCGTCCGCTGGTCAACCTGCTGCCGCTGGATGACGGTGAATACATCACCACCATGCTGCCGGTCGAGGAATACACCGAAGGTCACTTCATCTTCATGGCCACCGCCAACGGTACCGTGAAGAAGACCCCGCTGGAATCCTTCAGCCGTCAGCGCAGCGTCGGCCTGATCGCGCTGGAGCTGGACGAGGGCGACGTGCTGATTTCCGCGGCCATTACCGATGGCGAGCGCGAAGTCATGCTGTTCTCGGACGGCGGCAAGGTGACGCGCTTCAAGGAATCCGACGTTCGTGCCATGGGCCGTACCGCTCGTGGTGTGCGCGGCATGCGCCTGCCAGAAGGGCAGAAGCTGATTTCCATGCTGATCCCGGAAGAAGGCAGCCAGATCCTCACCGCTTCCGAGCGTGGTTACGGCAAGCGTACGGCGATCACCGAGTTCCCTGAGTACAAGCGTGGCGGCCAGGGCGTGATCGCCATGGTCAGCAACGAGCGCAACGGCCGTCTGGTCGGTGCGGTCCAGGTGCTCGACGGCGAGGAAATCATGCTGATTTCCGACCAGGGCACCCTGGTGCGCACCCGTGTCGACGAAGTGTCCAGCCTGGGTCGTAACACCCAGGGCGTGACCCTGATCAAGCTGGCCAACGATGAAACGCTGGTCGGCCTGGAGCGGGTCCAGGAGCCGTCGGAAGTCGAGGGTGAAGAGCTGGAAGGTGAAGAAGGTGCTGTGTTCGAAGGCAATGCGGTGATCGACGACATCGTCGAAGACCAGCAACTCGACGCCGCCGCTGACGAAGAACCACAGGAATAAGCGGGTAAACAGGGGGCGGATGAAAATTCGCCCCCTTGTTGTTTGTCCGAGAGGAAAATGTCGACACCCATGGATATCCCCTGTGGGAGCGAGCCTGCTCGCGAAGCAGGCGCCGCGGTATCTCTGAAACACCGCGGTGATGCATTCGCGAGCAGGCTCGCTCCCACAGGTGCCTGCTTCAGCAGGGCCCCTGTGTCGATTGATAATGTGATTTATTGCGTGATACCACCAAATCAGAGCGAGATTGGATGTGAGCAAGAGAGCCTATAACTTCTGCGCCGGTCCTGCGGCGCTTCCCGAAGCTGTCCTGCAGCGCGCCCAGGGTGAACTCCTCGACTGGCACGGCAAGGGCCTGTCGGTCATGGAAATGAGCCATCGCAGCGATGAGTTCGTGTCCATTGCCACCAAGGCCGAGCAGGATCTGCGTGATCTGCTGAATATCCCCTCGAACTACAAAGTGCTGTTCCTGCAAGGCGGCGCCAGCCAGCAATTTGCCCAGATTCCGCTGAACCTGCTGCCTGAAAGCGGCACCGCCGACTATATCGACACCGGTATCTGGTCGCAGAAAGCCATCGAGGAAGCGTCGCGCTTCGGCCACGTCAATGTTGCCGCCACCGCCAAGCCCTACGACTATTTCGCCATTCCCGGCCAGAACGAATGGCAGCTGTCCAAGGACGCGGCCTACGTTCACTACGCGCCGAACGAAACCATCGGCGGCCTGGAATTCCAGTGGGTTCCCGAGACCGGTGACGTGCCATTGGTGGCCGACATGTCCTCGGACATCCTCTCGCGCCCGATCGATGTCTCGCGCTTCGGCATGATCTACGCCGGCGCCCAGAAGAACATCGGCCCAAGCGGCATCGTCGTGAACATCGTTCGCGAAGACCTGCTCGGTCGCGCCCGTTCAATTTGCCCGACCATGCTCGACTACAAGGTCGCGGCCGACAACGGCTCCATGTACAACACCCCGCCAACCCTGGCCTGGTACCTGTCCGGCCTGGTGTTCGAGTGGCTGAAAGAGCAGGGCGGTGTCGAGGCCATCGGCAAGCTCAATGACGTCAAGCAGCGCACGCTGTACGACTTCATCGACGCCAGCGGCCTCTATAGCAACCCGATCAACAAGTCGGACCGCTCGTGGATGAACGTACCGTTCCGCCTGGCCGATGACCGTCTGGACAAGCCGTTCCTGGCTGGCGCCGACGAGCGTGGCCTGCTGAACCTCAAGGGCCACCGCTCCGTGGGCGGCATGCGCGCCTCCATCTATAACGCCGTCGACATCAACGCGATCAACGCGCTGGTGGCGTACATGGCAGAGTTCGAGAAGGAACACGGCTAATGTCTGAGCAAGAACTCAAGGCACTGCGCCTGCGCATCGATGCCCTGGACGAAAAAGTCCTGGAGCTGATCAGTGAGCGCGCACGCTGCGCCCAGGAAGTTGCGCGAGTAAAGATGGCTTCGCTGGCCGAAGGCGAAGTGCCGGTGTTCTATCGTCCCGAGCGCGAAGCTCAGGTGCTCAAGCGTGTCATGGAGCGCAACCAGGGGCCGCTGGGCAACGAAGAGATGGCGCGGCTGTTCCGCGAAATCATGTCCTCGTGCCTGGCCCTCGAGCAGCCGCTGAAAGTCGCGTACCTGGGCCCTGAAGGCACCTTCACCCAGGCGGCTGCAATGAAACACTTCGGCCACGCGGTGATCAGCAAGCCGATGGCGGCCATCGACGAAGTGTTCCGCGAAGTGGCGGCCGGTGCGGTGAATTTCGGCGTGGTCCCGGTGGAAAACTCCACCGAAGGCGCGGTCAACCACACCCTCGACAGCTTCCTCGAGCACGACATGGTGATCTGTGGTGAAGTCGAGCTGCGCATTCACCACCACCTGTTGGTCGGTGAAAACACCAAGACCGACAGCATCAGCCGTATCTACTCCCACGCCCAGTCCCTGGCCCAGTGCCGCAAGTGGCTGGACGCCCACTACCCGAATGTCGAGCGCGTGGCGGTGTCCAGCAACGCCGAAGCGGCCAAGCGGGTCAAGGGCGAGTGGAACTCGGCGGCGATTGCCGGCGACATGGCGGCCGGCCTCTACGGGCTGACCCGATTGGCCGAGAAAATCGAGGACCGTCCGGACAACTCCACGCGCTTCCTCATGATCGGTAACCAGGAAGTGCCGCCGACTGGCGACGACAAGACCTCCATCATCGTCTCGATGAGCAACAAGCCGGGCGCGCTGCACGAATTGTTGGTGCCGTTCCACGACAACGGCATCGACCTGACGCGAATCGAGACCCGTCCGTCGCGCAGCGGCAAATGGACCTACGTGTTCTTCATCGACTTCGTCGGCCACCACCGCGACCCGCTGGTAAAAGGTGTGCTGGAAAAGATCAGTCAGGAAGCAGTAGCACTCAAAGTGCTGGGTTCCTACCCGAAAGCAGTTCTCTAAGGGGCGGTAGCAAATGAGTGGCAATTTCCTCGCTCTGGCACAGCCGGGCGTGCAACAACTTTCGCCTTACGTTCCGGGCAAGCCCGTGGATGAACTGGCGCGTGAGCTGGATCTCGATCCGGCCAGCATCGTCAAGCTGGCCAGCAACGAAAACCCGTTGGGCGCGAGCCCCAAGGCCCTGGCCGCCATCCGTGATGCCCTGGTCGAACTGACCCGTTATCCAGACGGCAATGGTTTTGCGCTCAAGACCCTGCTGGCCGAACAGTGCCGCGTCGAGCTGAACCAGGTGACATTGGGCAACGGCTCCAATGACATCCTTGAGCTGGTGGCGCGCGCCTACCTGGCGCCGGGCCTGAATGCGGTGTTCAGCGAGCATGCGTTTGCGGTCTACCCGATCGTGACCCAGGCCGTCGGCGCCCAGGCCAAGGTCATTCCGGCCAAGGACTGGGGGCATGACCTGCCGGCCATGCTGGCGGCCATCGACGCCAATACCCGCGTAGTCTTCATCGCCAACCCGAACAACCCGACCGGGACCTGGTTCGATACCGAGGCGCTGGACGAATTCCTCCAGGACGTGCCTGAGCACGTGTTGGTGGTGCTGGACGAGGCCTACATCGAATACGCCGAAGGCAGCGACCTGCCGGACGGCCTGGACTTCCTGGCGGCATACCCGAACCTGCTGGTATCGCGCACGTTCTCCAAGGCCTACGGCCTGGCGGCATTGCGCGTCGGTTATGGCTTGTCCACCGCCGTGGTCGCCGACGTGCTGAACCGCGTGCGCCAACCGTTCAACGTCAACAGCCTGGCCTTGGCCGCTGCGTGCGCTGCGCTGCAGGACGCCGAATACCTGGCGGAAAGTCGTCGCTTGAACGAGTCGGGCATGCAGCAACTGGAAGCGGGTTTCCGTGAGTTGGGGCTGGGCTGGATTCCTTCCAAGGGCAATTTCATCTGCGTTGATCTGGGTCGCGAAGCGGCCCCGGTGTTCCAGGGCTTGCTGCGTGAAGGCGTGATCGTGCGCCCGGTGGCCAACTACGGCATGCCGAACCACTTGCGCGTAACCATCGGTCTGCCGGCGGAAAACAGCCGCTTCCTTGAGGCGCTGGCCAAGGTTATGGCCCGTGGTTGATGTCACTGTGCCGCAACCTGCTGAGCCGTTGATCGGGCGCCTGGTGGTGGTCGGCCTGGGGTTGATCGGCGGTTCGTTTGCCAAGGGTTTGCGCGAAAGTGGCCTGTGCCGCGAAGTGGTCGGGGTCGACCTCGACCCGCAGTCGCGCAAGCTGGCCGTTGAATTGGGCGTGGTGGATCGTTGCGAAGAAGACCTGGCGGTGGCTTGCCAGGGTGCCGATGTGATCCAGTTGGCTGTGCCGATCCTCGCCATGGAAAAAATGCTCGGCCGATTGGCCGGCATGGACCTGGGGCAAGCGATCCTGACTGACGTTGGCAGCGCCAAGGGCAACGTCGTGCGTGCGGCGAGCGAAGCCTTTGGCGGCATGCCGGCGCGTTTCGTGCCAGGCCATCCGATCGCCGGTTCCGAGCAGAGCGGGGTGGAAGCCTCCAATGCCGACCTGTTCCGTCGCCACAAAGTGATTCTCACGCCGCTGGATCAGACCGATCCGCAAGCCTTGGCCGTGGTCGATCGCCTGTGGCGCGAACTGGGCGCCGATGTCGAGCACATGCAGGTCGAACGGC
This sequence comes from Pseudomonas sp. V98_8, assembly GCF_029967975.1. Taxonomy (NCBI): domain Bacteria; kingdom Pseudomonadati; phylum Pseudomonadota; class Gammaproteobacteria; order Pseudomonadales; family Pseudomonadaceae; genus Pseudomonas; species Pseudomonas sp. V98_8. The sequence continues at coordinate 5,655 of NZ_JASCAE010000080.1, read as the reverse complement.
ACGACGAAGTGCTGGCAGCCACCAGTCATCTGCCGCACTTGCTGGCATTCGGCCTGGTCGACTCGCTGGCCAAGCGCAATGAAAATCTTGAGATCTTCCGTTACGCTGCGGGCGGTTTCCGCGATTTCACAAGAATCGCCGGGAGCGACCCGGTCATGTGGCATGACATCTTCCTCGCTAACCGCGAGGCTGTCCTGCGCACACTCGATACATTTCGCAGCGACCTCGACGCCTTGCGCGACGCGGTCGATGCAGGGGATGGGCACCAATTGTTGGGCGTTTTCACGCGCGCCCGGGTTGCCCGCGAGCATTTCAGTAAAATCCTGGCCCGTCGGGCCTATGTGGACGCTATGAATTCCAACGATCTGATTTTCCTGGCTCAACCTGGTGGCCGCCTGTCCGGTCGGATTCGCGTACCAGGTGACAAGTCGATTTCCCACCGTTCGATCATGCTGGGCTCCCTGGCCGAAGGCGTCACCGAAGTCGAAGGTTTCCTCGAGGGCGAAGACGCCCTGGCGACCCTGCAGGCGTTCCGTGACATGGGCGTGGTCATCGAAGGCCCGCACCATGGTCGCGTGACCATCCACGGCGTCGGCCTGCATGGCCTCAAGCCAGCACCGGGCCCGATCTACCTGGGTAACTCCGGCACTTCGATGCGCCTGTTGTCCGGCCTGCTGGCCGCGCAAGACTTCGACAGCACCCTGACCGGCGACGCTTCGCTGTCCAAGCGGCCGATGAATCGCGTGGCCAACCCGCTGCGCGAGATGGGCGCCGTCATCGAAACCGCTGCCGAAGGTCGTCCGCCGATGACCATCCGTGGCGGCCACAACCTCAAGGGCCTGACCTACACCATGCCGATGGCCAGTGCCCAGGTTAAATCCTGCCTGCTGCTGGCGGGGCTGTACGCTGAAGGCAAGACCACCGTCACCGAACCTGCGCCAACCCGCGACCACACCGAGCGCATGCTGCGTGGCTTCGGCTACCCGGTGAGCGTTGATGGTGCAACGGCCTCGGTCGAGTCCGGCGGCAAGCTGACCGCGACCCATATCGAAGTGCCGGGCGACATCTCGTCCTCGGCGTTCTTCCTGGTGGCCGCATCGATCGCCGAAGGTTCGGAGCTGGTGCTCGAGCATGTCGGCATCAACCCGACCCGCACCGGCGTCATCGACATCCTGCGCCTGATGGGCGCTGACATCACCCTGGAAAACCAGCGTGAAGTAGGTGGCGAGCCAGTGGCTGACCTGCGCGTGCGGGCAGCTAAACTCAAAGGTATCGAGATTCCCGAAGCGCTGGTTCCGCTGGCCATCGACGAATTCCCGGTGCTGTTCGTGGCTGCCGCCTGTGCCGAAGGGCGCACCGTGCTGACCGGCGCCGAAGAACTGCGGGTCAAGGAGTCGGACCGTATCCAGGTCATGGCCGATGGCCTGCTGGCACTGGGTGTCAAATGCCAGCCGACGCCGGACGGCATCATTATCGACGGCGGCCAGATCGGCGGCGGCGAAGTGCACGGCCACGGCGACCACCGGATTGCCATGGCCTTCAGCGTCGCCTCGCTGCGCGCCACTGCACCGATCCGCATCCATGACTGCGCCAACGTCGCGACCTCGTTCCCCAACTTCCTCGCGCTGTGCGCGCAGGTTGGTATCCGCGTTGCCCAAGAGGCTCAGTCGTGAAGCGCATTGCACCGGTCATCACCATTGATGGGCCAAGCGGCTCGGGCAAAGGCACCATCGCCGGAATCCTGGCTCGGCGCCTGGGCTGGAACCTGCTGGATTCCGGTGCGCTGTACCGCCTGCTGGCCTTCGCTGCGCACAACCACGGCGTCGACCTGACCAATGAAGAGCTGCTGAAGAAACTCGCCGCTCATCTGGATGTGCAATTTATCGCGGCGACCGAAGGTCAGCTGCAGCGCATCATCCTGGAAGGGGACGAGGTCAGCGACGTGATCCGTACCGAAAGCGTCGGCTCGGGTGCCTCCCAGGTGGCGGCATTGCCCGCGGTGCGCGAGGCGCTGCTTCAGCGCCAGCGCGCCTTCCAGGAAGCGCCGGGCCTGGTGGCCGATGGTCGCGACATGGGCACGGTGGTGTTTCCGGATGCGCCGCTGAAGATTTTCCTGACCGCCAGTGCCGAGGAAAGGGCGCGTCGTCGATATTTGCAGTTGAAGGGCAAAGGCGACGATGTTAGTCTGTCGAGTCTGCTAGATGAGATCCGTGCACGCGACGAGCGTGACACCCAGCGAGCGGTAGCCCCGCTTAAACCGGCGGCTGACGCCATACAGCTGGATTCCACGGAGTTGTCCATCGACCAGGTGCTGGAACGCATCATGAGCGAGATCGCCATTCGCGATATCGCCGGGTGACCAAGAAGGCCGCAGGGGACCAGTCATAGTCCTGGGGCGCTTCTTTTAAATGAAACTAACCCACACCGTCTGGGGTGTGGAGATGGGCGTATCCTTCGCCCTCATTCACAGGAATTAAAATGAGCGAAAGCTTTGCGGAACTCTTTGAAGAAAGCCTAAAAACCCTGAACCTTCAGGCAGGCTCCATCATCACCGGTGTTATCGTTGATATCGATTACCAAGCTCGCTGGGTAACCGTTCACGCTGGCCTGAAGTCTGAAGCACTCATCCCGCTTGAGCAGTTCTACAACGACGCTGGCGACCTGACTATCAACGTCGGTGACGAAGTTCACGTTGCGCTGGACTCGGTTGAAGACGGCTTTGGCGAAACCAAGCTGTCCCGTGAAAAAGCCAAGCGCGCTGAATGCTGGATTGTTCTGGAAGCAGCCTTCGCAGCCGAAGAAGTGGTCAAGGGCGTTATCAACGGTAAGGTTAAAGGCGGCTTCACTGTCGACGTTAACGGCATCCGTGCGTTCCTGCCAGGTTCTCTGGTTGACGTCCGTCCAGTGCGCGACACCACGCACCTGGAAGGCAAAGAGCTGGAATTCAAGGTCATCAAGCTGGACCAGAAGCGCAACAACGTTGTCGTTTCCCGTCGTAGCGTCCTGGAAGCCGAGAACTCCGCCGAGCGCGAAGCTCTGCTGGAATCCCTGCAGGAAGGCCAGCAAGTCAAAGGTATCGTCAAGAACCTCACCGATTACGGCGCATTCGTCGATCTGGGTGGCGTGGACGGCCTGCTGCACATCACCGACATGGCCTGGAAGCGCATCAAGCATCCTTCCGAAATCGTCAACGTTGGTGACGAAATCGACGTTAAGGTTCTGAAATACGATCGCGAACGCAACCGTGTTTCCCTGGGCCTGAAGCAACTGGGCGAAGATCCATGGGTTGCTATCAAAGCCCGTTACCCAGAAGGCACTCGCGTTACCGCTCGTGTAACCAACCTGACCGACTACGGCTGCTTCGCTGAGCTGGAAGAAGGCGTTGAAGGCCTGGTACACGTTTCCGAAATGGACTGGACCAACAAGAACATCCACCCTTCGAAAGTCGTACAAGTCGGCGACGAAGTGGAAGTTATGGTTCTGGACATCGACGAAGAGCGTCGTCGTATCTCCCTGGGCATCAAGCAGTGCAAATCTAACCCATGGGAAGATTTCTCTGGCCAGTTCAACAAGGGCGATAAAATCTCCGGCACCATCAAGTCGATCACCGATTTCGGTATCTTCATTGGTCTGGACGGCGGCATCGACGGCCTGGTTCACCTGTCCGACATCTCCTGGAACGAAGTGGGCGAAGAAGCTGTTCGTCGCTTCAAGAAGGGCGACGAGCTGGACACCGTTATCCTGTCGGTTGACCCAGAGCGCGAGCGCATCTCCCTGGGTATCAAGCAGCTGGAAAGCGATCCGTTCTCCGAGTACGTTCAAGAGAACGACAAAGGCGCAATCGTTAAGGGCATCGTGAAAGAAGTTGACGCTAAAGGCGCCATCATCACCCTGGCCGACGATATCGAAGCGACTCTGAAAGCCTCCGAAATCAGCCGTGACCGCGTTGAAGACGCGCGCAACGTTCTGAAAGAAGGCGAAGAAGTAGAAGCCAAGATCATCAGCGTTGATCGCAAGAGCCGCGTAATCCAGCTCTCGATCAAGTCGAAAGACGTTGAAGACGAGAAAGAAGCTATCCAGAGCCTGCGCGACAAGCCAGTAGCTGGTGACGCTCCAGTAGCCACCACCCTGGGTGACCTGCTGCGTGCTGCACAAGCGGAAAAACAGAACTAAGTTCTGACTTTCTGTAAAAAAGGGCGACTTCGGTCGCCCTTTTTTGTGTCCATAACTCGATCCGACTTTCTGTGAGCACGGCTACGGCTTTCGCAATGGGTGCAGTGCACAGTGCGGAGATTTGGCGGACTTGCGTTACGTATGCTCGGGACGCAAAGTGGTGGCGGATGTTGATCTGGAGAGGTTCTTCGACCGTGTCGACCACAACATCCTGATGGATTGTTTGCGCAAATGGTTTGCGGTTCGGGCAGTTGTTCGGCTGATCCGCATCTATCTGGATGCGGGAACGCTGGTCAATGGTGGGGTCGATAAAAGCCGCTGCGAGGAGCCGCATAGCAACCCGTTGTCGCCATTCGTGGCGAGCGTGCCGCTGGACGAAGTGGATCGCGAGTTTGAGCGTCGAGGCTGTTGTATTGTGCGCGATGCCGAAGATGTGAATATGTACGTTCGCAGCCAGAAGGCGGGGTAATGGTTTTGCTGAGGCGTCTGTATGAATAGCTGCGCTTGAGCGTGCGTGCGAGCAAAAATGCGGTGACGAGCGTTTGGCCGCAAATTTCTAGGTTATGAGATGTAGGTATTCCGAGGTGAAGTCAAGCGTGCTTCATCCTGCAAAGCGCAGAAGCAGTTCAAGCAACGGGTAAGCTGGAACACTCGGCGCCCATGCGGCCGTAGCCTGCATCAGATCGTGGATGATCTGCGACCCTTAATTTTGAGCGGGAAAGCCTGCTTGGGGTTGTCGCAAGCCCCAGTCTTCTGGCGAGAGTTGGACGAGTGAATGAGGCGCTGGCTGCGTGGGATCCAGCTCAGCGACTGGATACAACTGGACTTATTTACTCTGAAAGAACGCATCCGCAACCCACGCACCAAATGTGCTGAGAAAAACGACCTTCGATGGAAAAGCTCACTGCGCCATTGCCAGTTTAGTGGCCAATTCCAAGCAGCGCCGTCGCGTACCTGCTCTACGATTGTCGATGGTTGTGCGGCCATAGGGGGGGCGTGAAATGTGTTTCTGGGAAATAGGGCTAGGCTTAGTTTATGGGTGCTCGATGAGGAAAGCGAAAATGGATACGTATATCGTTACGACAGCTCGGAGGGATCACGACGGTAAGTTTGTTGAGTTTGAATGGTCGAGAGTGGATGGGCACATGCACTCCGTCGGACATAGCCAGGTCGTCAGCTTTGGTCAGGTCTGCGATGCACTTGCTCGAGGCGATGAAGTTTTCGTTGGGGAGGGCCTCGGTGGAAATCGATCGAGAGTGTTTCTTGGAGTCAATGCCTCTGGCGAGCGAGTTATTGAGCTAGAGGCCAAAGTGTCAGAGCTTGAGCAAATAGGCGATCTCCCAAGGTTCTAACCTCAGCGCGCTTCAAAGTGCAAACAGGGTCACGGCTTTCTCCGGTCGGACAGTTGCCTCATTGGTTGGTGTGATTTATTGATGTGTGTGGGGGGGGGGGGGGATTGCCTAAGGGGTTGAGCATATGTTT
>NZ_JASCAE010000079.1:0-83250 GCF_029967975.1 Pseudomonas sp. V98_8 | reverse complement strand
AGTGCCTGATAGTGCGCTTTCGCGGGCAAGCCCGCTCCCACAGGTTTTGCGTCGACTGCAATATTTGTGACCGACGCCATTCCTTGTGGGAAGCCGCGGCCAAGGGCTGAGTCTTTAGTGCCTGATAGTGCGCTTTCGCGGGCAAGCCCGCTCCCACAGGTTTTGCGTCGATTGCAATATTTGTGACCGACGCCATTCCTTGTGGGAGCGAGCCTGCTCGCGAAGAACGATAACGCGGTCTAACTGGCCGCCATCCGCACCTTGCGAGCCTTGAGCCCGGCCATCAACGACGGCCCCAACGCCACCAATGCCGAACCCCACACCACCAACACCGCCCCGCCGTAACCCAGGCCATTGATGGTTTCGGCGTGCACGTACTCCGGCCACCACCAGGCGGCCAGTGCCACTGCGCCAAAAGTCACCAAGGGTGTAATGGCCAGCGTCGCACTCACCCGCGACGCCTCCCAATGGGCCAGCGCCTCGGCAAAGGCGCCATAGGCGATCAGGGTGTTCATGCAGCACGCCAGCAACAGCCAACCTTGCAACGGGTCAAGTTGCAGGGCTTGCAGAGGATGCACCCAAGGCGTCAGCAACAGCCCGCAAAACAGGTAGATCACCATCATCACCTGCAACGAATTCCACACGGTCAGTAACTGCTTCTGCCCCAGCGCATAAAATGTCCAGACCGTGGAGGCCAGCAACACCAGCAGTACACCGGCGGTATAGTCGCTCAACGAGGTCAGCAACTCACTCAGGCGCTGATTGAAAAACAGCGCAAAGCCGATCAACAACACCAACAGGCCAATCCCCTGCCCCAGGCTGAACCGCTCCTTGAACACGAACACACTGGCGATCAGCAACATGATCGGGCCCATCTGCACCACCAGTTGCGCGGTGCCTGGGCTGAGCAGGTTCAACCCCATCAGGTACAGCACGTAGTTGCCCACCAGGCCAAGCACTGCCATCAGCACCAGCCAGCCACCCCGTGGCCCGAGCGCTTTGCGACTCGGCAGGCGCCCGGTCGCCGCGAGGTAAATGAACAGGCAGCCACCGGACACCATCAGGCGAAACCAGGTCACCGTGACCGGGTCCATCACCAGCAGCACCTGCTTGAGTTTGATCGGCAGGATTCCCCACAACAGCGCGGTCAGCAAGGCCAGCAACAGCCCATAAACCCAGCGACCCGATGAAATGTGCATGCGAACCCCAATCCGGAAACAAGTCGCACCATTCTAGGCGCTGTGCCGCGCCGCACACAGGGACAGTTACCGCTTGGCCGCGAATGAAACTGTGCAGGTCGCAACATGCCGCTGGCCAGTCGGGCAGGCGACTAACGCACCGCCTCGAACAACCCGGTAGCCCCCATCCCACCGCCCACGCACATGGTGACGACGCCGTAGCGCAGATTGCGCCGCTGCAATTCGCGAACGATATGTCCGACCTGACGCGAGCCGGTCATGCCGAATGGGTGGCCAATGGAGATCGAGCCGCCATTGACGTTGTACCTGTCGTTATCGATCTCCAGCCGATTGCGCGCGTACAGGCACTGCGAGGCGAAGGCTTCGTTGAGTTCCCACAAATCGATTTCACCCAGGTGCAAGCCCTTGGCCTTCAGCAGCTTGGGCACCGAGAACACCGGGCCGATGCCCATCTCGTCCGGTTCGCAGCCGGCCACGGTGAATCCGCGGAAGAACGCCTTGGGCTGCAAGCCCAGCGCCAGGGCTTTTTCCAGGCTCATCACCAGGGTCATGGAGGCACCGTCGGACAATTGCGAGGAGTTACCGGCGGTGACCGAGCCGTCTTCGAGGAATACCGGCTTCAACCCGGCCAGGCTTTGCAGGGTGGTATCGGGACGGTTGCAATCATCGTGATCCACGACCCCCTCAAGAATCTGCACTTCGCCTGTGGCCTTGTCTTCAACCCGGTACTTCACCGCCATTGGCACGATTTCATCGTCGAACAACCCTGCTGCCTGTGCCTGGGCTGTGCGCTGCTGGCTTTGCAGGGCGTACAAGTCCTGTTCTTCACGGCTGACGTTGTAACGTCGAGCGACGATTTCGGCGGTCTGGCCCATCGGAAAGTAGATGCCCGGCACCTGCTCCTTGAGCAGCGGATTGATCAGGTGATCGGTGTTGATGCTTTTCATCGTCAGGCTGATGGACTCGACGCCACCGGCAACGATGATGTCGCTGCAACCGGAGGCGATCTGGTTGGCGGCAATGGCGATCGCCTGCAAGCCCGAGGAGCAGAAGCGGTTGAGGGTCATGCCGGCGACGCCGATGCCCAGGCGCGACAATACCGCGACGTTTCGCCCGATGTTATAGCCTTGGGAACCTTCGTTCGAGCCTGCACCTACGATGCAGTCCTCGACACTGGCCGGATCGATGCCGGTGCGCGCCAACAAGGCGTCGACACAATGCGCCGCCATGTCATCGGGACGGGTCATGTTGAACTTGCCGCGAAAGGATTTGGCCAGGCCGGTCCGCACGCTGTCGACGATCACCACTTCACGCATGGCATACCTCATTGTTGTTGTCGGTTGAGAGTGGATCGAGCATAAGCCCACTCAATAACCGACCGCGACAATCATTCACCTCGCGTATGCGTAACCATCGCCTGACTACTTGCCCTTGCGCTTGCCCGATTTTTCGAACGCCTCTTCCAGGGCGTGGTTGATGGTGCGCAACACCTTGACCCGCGCCCAGCGCTTGTCATTGGCCTCCACCAGCGTCCAGGGCGAGATCTCCGTACTGGTGCGGTCAACCATGTCGCCGACGGCGGCGCGATAGTCATCCCACTTTTCACGGTTGCGCCAGTCGTCCTCGGTGATCTTGAAGCGTTTGAACGGGATCTCTTCACGTTCCTGAAAACGCTCCAGTTGCGTCTGCTTGTCGATGGCCAGCCAGAACTTGACCACAATCACCCCGGCGTCGCTCAGTTGCTCTTCAAAGTCGTTGATTTCACCGTAGGCACGCAGCCAATCCGCCTGGGAGCAGAATCCTTCGACGCGTTCCACCAACACCCGGCCGTACCAGGAACGGTCGAACACGGTGAATTTTCCCCGGGCTGGAACATGCCGCCAAAAACGCCAGAGATACGGCTGCGCCCGTTCCTCTTCGGTGGGCGCGGCAATCGGCACGATATTGTATTGGCGCGGGTCCAGGGCCGCGGCCACGCGGCGAATCGCCCCACCCTTGCCCGCCGCGTCATTGCCTTCGAACACTGCCATCAACGCGTGTCGGCGCATGCGTTTGTCACGCATCAAGCCGGAGAACCTGGCCTGCTCGGTAATCAGTTGCTCTTCATAATCGCCCTTGGCCAACTGCAAGGTCAGATCAAGGCAGTCCAGCAGGTTCAATTGATCAACGCTGGGAAACACAGGCGCGGCGTTGACTTTTTCCGGGTGGATTTGCGGTCGTTTCAGGGCGTTCTGCAAGCCTTCGAGCAAAATCTTCCCCACCACCAGGCTGCGATAATGCGCATCCTTTCCGGCGATCACATGCCACGGCGCATAGTCGCGGCTGGTGCGCCGCAAGATGCGCTCACCGTATTTCACGAAGCGATCGTAGGTTTCGGACTGCTGCCAGTCCAGCGGGCTGATGCGCCAGCTGTGCAGCGGATCGTCGGCCAACGCCTTGAGGCGTGCCTTCATTTGTTTCTTGGAGAGGTGGAACCAGAATTTGAAGATCAGTGCGCCTTCGTCGCAAAGCATTTTTTCCAGGCGTTCGGCGCCGTTGATGCTTTGATCGAACCTGGGGTCCTTGATCACGCCGTGAACCCTGGCCTGCAGCATCTGGCTGTACCAGTTGCCGAAGAAAATGCCCATGCGGCCCTGTGCCGGAAGCATCCGCCAATAGCGCCAGGCCGGTGGGCGCGCCAGCTCCTCGTCGGTTTGCTGATCAAAGGTGCGGACCTCGATCAGGCGCGGGTCCATCCATTCATTGAGCAACTTGACCGTCTCGCCCTTGCCGGCGCCTTCGATGCCGTTGATCAGGATGATCACCGGAAACCGGCGCTGCTGGCGCAGTTCGAATTGCGCTTCAAGCAAGGCTTCACGCAAGGCCGGCACTTCGGCGTCGAAGGTTTCTTTATCAATGGCGTGATCGATTTCAGCAGATTCGAACATGAGCGGCTCCCTGGCAGATGTGAGCAAGACTAGTGGATTGATCTCTCCTGCGGGGGAGAAATCCCATTTTCATCGCCTTGGTCGTTACAGGTCTTGCCATGGATCATGCCCCCTGCCGCGATCGGATAGAATGACGACCTTGCCGTTACCGAGCCTGCCATGAAACCTGTAATGCCCCATGCCCAGATCGACTGGGACGACCAAGGGCTCCCGCGCTCGCGGGTGTTCGACGATGTGTATTTTTCCGACCTCTCAGGGCTGGACGAAACCCGCTACGTGTTCCTGGAACAGAATGCCTTGGGTGAGCGTTTCGCGGCACTTCCAGCGGGCGGTCGGTTGGTGATTGGCGAAACCGGGTTCGGTACCGGATTGAATTTCCTGTGCGCGTGGCAGTTGTTCGAGCAGCACGCTGCGGCCGGTGCACGGCTGCATTTTGTCAGTGTCGAAAAGTACCCGCTGAGTCTTGCCGACCTGCAACGAGCGCTGGCGTTGTGGCCGGAACTCAAGCCGTTGGCTGATCAACTGCTGGCGCAATACAGGGCGATCCACCAAGGCTTCCAGCGCCTGGTCCTGGATAACGGCCGCGTCACGCTCACCTTGCTGATCGGCGATGCACTGGCGTTGCTGCCGCAACTGGACGCGCAGATCGACGCCTGGTTTCTCGACGGCTTCGCCCCGGCGAAAAATCCCGACATGTGGACCGCCGAGCTGTTTGCCGAGTTGGCCCGACTGGCGGCGCCCGGTTCGACCATCAGCACCTTCACCAGCACAGGTTGGGTGCGTCGTCTGTTGAACGCCGCCGGGTTCAAGATGAAACGAACGCCTGGCATCGGCCATAAATGGGAAATCCTGCGCGGCACCTTCCTCGGCTGGCCTGCGCAAAACCCGGCACCCGCTGCGGCGAAACCCTGGTTTGCCCGCCCGGCCTCGCTAACCTTTGAACGTCGCGCGCTGGTGATCGGTGCCGGCTTGGCCGGTTGTGCCACGGCCGCCAGCCTCGCTGCTCGCGGCTGGCAGGTGAGTCTGCTGGAACGTCACGCAACGCTGGCGCAGGAAGCCTCGGGCAATCCCCAGGGCGTGCTGTACCTCAAGCTTTCCGCCCACGGCACAGCGCTGTCGCAATTGATTGTCAGCGGCTTCGGCTACACCCGGCGCTTGCTTGAGCATTTGCAACGGGGCGTTGACTGGGACGATTGCGGCGTCTTGCAACTGGCCTTCAATGCCAAGGAAACCGAGCGTCAGGCGCAATTGGCGACGGCGTTCCCCAGTGACTTGCTGCACACACTCGATCAGGCACACGCCGAGGCTCGCGCCGGTATCGCGCTGCCATCGGGGGGCCTGTTTTACCCCGAAGGCGGTTGGGTGCACCCGCCTGCGCTATGCCAATTGCAGGCTGGGCAATCGAACGTTGAATTGCTTACCCATCACGATGTGCTGGAGCTGCGCCGCGTGGACGGCGGTTGGCAAGCGTGGGATGGCGACAGCTTGCTGGCCGATGCACCCACCGTGGTGCTGGCCGGCGCCGCCGAGATCAAGCGATTCACCTACAGCAGCGAGTTGCCGCTCAAACGCATTCGCGGACAAATCACCCGTTTGCCCCAAACGACCGAAAGCCGGACGCTGAGTACCGTGGTGTGCGCCGAAGGCTATATCGCGCCGGCACGCCTGGGCGAACACACGCTGGGGGCGAGTTTCGATTTCAACAGCGACGACCTGACCCCGACCACTGCCGAGCATTTGGGTAACTTGCAGATGCTCGAAGAAATCTCCCTGGATCTGGTCGCTCGGCTCGGCGCGCACCCCTTGCAAGCCGATGAACTTGAAGGTCGTGCAGCGTTTCGCTGTACCAGCCCGGATTACTTGCCGATTGTCGGGCCATTGGCCGACAGCCAGGCATTCGCCGACGCCTACAAAGTATTGAGCAAGGATGCCCGGCAAACCCCGGATATCCCCTGTCCCTGGCTGGATGGCCTGTACGTCAACAGCGGCCACGGTTCGCGAGGGCTGATCACCGCGCCACTGTCAGGGGAGTTGATTGCCGCGTGGCTGGATGGCGAACCGCTGCCTCTGCCCAGGACCGTGGCCGAGGCCTGTCATCCGAATCGCTTTGCCTTGCGTCAGTTGATCCGGGGCAAGGCCTGAGTCGCTCGATCGAGAATCGAACAGGTCTTCAATTCGTCGAGCACATCCCTAGGGCTGGCAGGTCAGCGCCAGCCCATCCAGCGCACTTATAACTTATCGATCTAAAACTCCCGCGATCTCACTGGGTCAGTTTCTGAGTACCCGGCCTTTCAGGCCAGGTGCCGATACCCCTCCCCAACGGAAAAACCGGTAAGGAATTTATGTGCGGATTAGCTGGCGAGTTACGTTTTGACAATCAACCTGCAGACCTTGCAGCCATTGAGCGAATCACCCATCACCTGGCACCTCGAGGCCCTGACGCCTGGGGTTTTCATAGCCAAGGGCCGATAGCCCTGGGCCATCGACGCCTGAAAATCATGGACCTGTCGGACGGCTCGGCACAGCCGATGATCGATACCCAACTGGGCCTGTCCCTGGCCTTCAACGGCGCGATCTACAACTTCCCGGAACTGCGAACCGAACTCGAAAGCCTCGGTTATGCCTTCTATTCCGGCGGCGACACCGAAGTGCTGCTCAAGGGTTACCACGCCTGGGGCGAAGCGCTGTTGCCCAAGCTCAACGGCATGTTTGCCTTCGCTATCTGGGAACGCGACGCCAAGCGCCTGTTCATCGCCCGTGACCGTCTTGGCGTGAAGCCGCTGTACCTGTCGCGCACCGGCCAGCGCCTGCGCTTCGCTTCGGCGTTGCCAGCGCTGCTCAAGGGCGGCGACATTAAACCGATTCTCGATCCGGTGGCCCTGAACCACTATCTGAATTTCCATGCCGTGGTCCCAGCCCCACGCACTTTGCTGGCCGGCATCGAAAAACTGCCACCGGCGACCTGGATGCGCATTGACGCGGATGGCCGAACCGAACAGAAAACCTGGTGGACCCTGCCCTACGGCCCACGTGCCGACGAGATCAATCTGACGCTCGAGGATTGGCGCGACCGCGTACTCGACAGCACCCGCGATGCGGTGGCGATTCGTCAACGGGCCGCAGTGGATGTTGGCGTGCTGCTGTCGGGCGGTGTCGATTCGAGCATGCTCGTCGGCTTGTTGCGTGAAGTCGGTGTGGAAAACCTGTCGACCTTCTCCATCGGCTTCCAGGATGCCGGTGGCGAGCGCGGTGACGAGTTCCAGTATTCGGACTTGATCGCCAGGCATTACGGCACCCAACACCATCAATTGCGCATCGACGAAAAAGAGATTATCGAACAACTGCCCGCCGCCTTCCGCGCAATGAGCGAGCCGATGGTCAGTCATGACTGCATCGCTTTCTATCTGTTATCGCGCGAAGTGGCCAAGCATTGCAAAGTGGTGCAGAGCGGCCAGGGTGCGGACGAATTGTTCGCCGGGTATCACTGGTATCCGCAGGTCGATGGCGCTGCCGATCCCTACACGGCCTATCGCGATGCATTCTTCGATCGCAGCTATGAGGACTACGTCGCCACTGTCCAGCCGAAATGGCTGACCGCGAATGACGCCGCCGGCGACTTCGTGAAGGAGCATTTCGCACAACCCGGCGCCGATGCGTCGGTGGACAAGGCCTTGCGTCTGGACAGCACGGTGATGCTGGTGGATGACCCGGTCAAACGCGTCGACAACATGACCATGGCCTGGGGCCTGGAAGCGCGCACGCCGTTTCTCGACTATCGCCTGGTGGAATTGTCAGCCCGGGTGCCGGGCAAATTCAAACTGCCTGACGGTGGCAAGCAAGTCCTGAAGGAAGCCGCGCGCCTGGTCATTCCAAGCGAAGTCATCGACCGCAAAAAAGGCTACTTCCCGGTGCCGGGTCTCAAGCATTTGCAGGGTGACACGCTGAACTGGGTACGTGAATTGCTGCTGGATCCGAGCCAGGATCGTGGCCTGTTCAACCCGGCGATGCTCGACCGCTTGCTGACGGACCCACAAGGCCAATTGACTCCGTTGCGCGGCTCCAAGCTGTGGCAATTGGCGGCGCTGAACCTGTGGCTCAGTGAACAAGGAATCTGATCGATGAAACCTCAAGCCACGGCGTATAACCAACGCCTGTTACGCGGTCAGGCGCCTTCCTACGAACGCTTGCAGGCGCGTCTGGCCGAAGACGGCAGTGAACTCAGTACCGCGCCGATTGCCGTGCATTGCGGCTGGGGCCGGTTGTTGATCGGCCATACGTTCCCCGACCCGACGAGCCTTGCCCAGGCATTGCTCAATGAACGACCGGGCGAGCGCGACATCGCCCTGTATGTCGCCGCGCCTCAGCAAGTACTGGGGCTGGAGCCGGCCCAGTTGTTTCTCGACCCCTCCGATACTTTGCGGTTGTGGTTCAGCGATTACCGGCAGGCGACCCGTGTGTTTCGCGGTTTTCGCATTCGTCGCGCGCAAGGCGATGCCGACTGGCAGGCGATCAATCAGTTGTATCTGGCACGCGGCATGTTGCCGATCGACGCCAGCTTGCTGACTCCCCGTCATCTGGGCGGCCCGGTGTACTGGCTGGCCGAGGACGAGGACAGCGGCGCGGTCATCGGCAGCGTCATGGGCCTTAATCATCAGAAGGCGTTCAACGATCCGGAACACGGCAGCAGCCTCTGGTGCCTGGCCGTCGATCCGCACTGTTCGCGGCCCGGCGTCGGTGAGGTGCTGGTGCGGCATCTGATTGAACACTTCATGAGCCGTGGGCTGAGTTACCTGGACTTGTCCGTGCTGCACGACAATCGCCAGGCCAAAAATCTTTACGCCAAGCTTGGTTTTCGCAACCTGTCGACCTTTGCGATCAAGCGCAAGAACGGCATTAACCAGCCGTTGTTTCTCGGCCCTGGCCCTGAAGCCAAGTTCAACCCTTACGCGCGGATCATCGTCGAGGAAGCCCATCGCCGCGGCATTGATGTGCAGGTCGATGATGCCGAGGCGGGGATGTTTACCCTCAGCCACGGCGGTCGGCGGGTACGTTGCCGCGAGTCACTGACCGACCTGACCAGCGCCATCAGCATGAGCCTGTGCCAGGACAAAAGCCTGACCCATAAAGCGCTCACGGCCGCCGGCCTGAACCTGCCCGCGCAGCAATTGGCGGGTAACGCCGATGACAACCTGGCGTTTCTCGACGAACACCAGCGAGTGGTGGTCAAGCCACTGGACGGTGAACAGGGGCAAGGCGTGGCGGTGGATCTACAGACCATCGAAGAGGTCCAGAACGCCATCGAAGCAGCTCGTCAGTTCGACAGTCGCGTGCTGCTGGAAAGCTTCCATGAAGGCCTCGACCTGCGAATTCTGGTGATCGGCTTTGAAGTGGTCGCTGCGGCGATTCGACGGCCCGCCGAAGTGGTGGGCGATGGCCAGCACTCCATCGGCGCGCTGATCGAAGCCCAGAGTCGACGGCGCCAGGCGGCTACAGGCGGCGAAAGCAAGATCCCTCTGGACCCTGAGACCGAGCGCACCTTGCAGGCAGCCGGCTACGACTACGACAGCATACTGCCGCCGGGCGAGCACCTTTTCGTGCGGCGCACGGCAAACCTTCATACCGGCGGGATTCTCGAAGATGTCACCTCGATGCTTCATCCCACGCTGGTGGATGCCGCGGTGCGCGCGGCGCGGGCGCTGGATATTCCCGTGGTCGGCCTCGACCTGATGGTATCTGCCGCCGATCAACCGCAGTACGTATTCATAGAAGCCAACGAGCGCGCCGGACTGGCCAACCATGAACCGCAGCCGACGGCCGAGCGGTTTGTAGACCTGCTGTTTCCGCACAGTCAGCCGGCCGTGTAGCGCCCGATCGTTCCCATGCTCTGTGTGGGAATACAGCCCGGGACGCTCCGCGTCCCTCAAGAGCCGAACTCAGAGCGTTCGTTGATTCATTCCTTTGCTGCGCGTGAAAACGATCCCTCAACTCATCAGGAGTTTCCATGACCCGCCAATACCCGGAACCAGACCTGACCTACCTGCAGAAAGTCCTGCTGGAAATGCTCGCCATTCCCAGCCCCACCGGCTTCACCGACACCATCGTGCGCTATGTCGCCGAACGGCTCGAAGAGCTGGGCATTCCCTTCGAGATGACACGTCGCGGCACCATCCGCGCCACCCTCAAGGGCAAGAAAAACAGCCCGGACCGCGCCGTTTCCGCGCACCTGGACACCATTGGCGCCGCCGTGCGCGCCATCAAGGACAACGGCCGCCTGACACTGGCCCCGGTGGGTTGCTGGTCCAGCCGTTTTGCCGAAGGCAGCCGCGTCAGCCTGTTTACCGACAACGGCGTGATCCGTGGCAGCGTGCTGCCGCTAATGGCCTCCGGGCACGCGTTCAACACTGCCGTGGATGAAATGCCAATCAGCTGGGACCACATCGAATTGCGCCTGGACGCCTATTGCGCCACCCGCGCCGATTGTGACTCGCTTGGCATCAGCGTCGGTGATTTCGTCGCCTTCGACCCGCTGCCGGAGTTCACCGAAAGTGGCCACATCAGTGCCCGCCACCTGGACGACAAGGCTGGTGTCGCAGCGTTGCTGGCAGCGTTGAAAGCGATCGTCGACAGCGGCGAAGAGCTGGCGATCGACTGTCATCCGCTGTTCACTATCACCGAGGAAACCGGCAGTGGCGCCGCGGCGGCGTTGCCTTGGGATGTCAGCGAATTCGTCGGCATCGACATCGCCCCGGTCGCGCCCGGCCAGCACTCCAGCGAGCATGCGGTGAGCATTGCGATGCAGGATTCCGGCGGGCCGTACGACTATCACTTGTCGCGCCACCTGTTGCGCCTGGCCAGTGACAACGAGTTGCCCGTACGCCGCGACCTGTTCCGCTACTACTTCAGCGACGCTCACTCGGCGGTCACCGCCGGCCATGACATCCGCACCGCCCTGCTCGCCTTTGGCTGCGACGCCACCCACGGCTACGAACGCACCCACATCGACAGTCTCGCCGCCCTCAGCCGCCTGCTCGGCGCCTACATCCTCAGCCCGCCGGTGTTCGCCAGCGACGCGCAGCCGGCCAAAGGCTCGCTCGACCGGTTCAGTCACCAGATCGAACACGAGACGCAGATGGAAAGCGATACGCGGGTGCCGTCGGTGGATAGCCTGGTGGGACAGCGATCCAATAACTGATCCGGATTTTAGGAAGCCTGGACTGACGCCTTCGCGGGCAAGCCCGCTCCCACAGGGTCAAGCGCTTAACTGTGGGAGCGAGCCTGCTCACGAAAGCGATCTATCAGGCAAGGCGTGAACCACAAGCTAGCCCCGACCCGTGATTCGCCGTAGCATCGCGCCATTGTTTAGCCGAGGTGCCTATGCTGATTCCACACGACCAACTTGAAGTCGATACCCTGACCCGCCTGATCGAAGATTTCGTGACCCGCGACGGCACCGACAATGGCGATGACACGCCGCTGGAGACCCGTGTATTGCGGGTTCGCCAGGCATTGATAAAGGGCCAGGCCCTGATTGTCTTTGATCCGGAGAGCGAGCAGTGCCAGCTGATGCTCAAGCATGACGTGCCCAAGCATTTATTCGACTGATTTTTTGTTTCGCGAAAGCTTGCGCTGGATTCGCTCGTAGATCTCGCTGCGGTGCACGTTGACATGGTTCGGGGCTTCGATGCCGAAGCGCACGTTACCGCCATTGACGGCAAGAATGCGCACCGAAATGGTGTCACCGATGGAAATCATCTCGCCGACTACACGACTTAGTACAAGCATGGCTTTGGTCCTTCAGGGTTACCGGGCCTTGAAGATGCCCGGTGCACGACGGGCCTACAAGACAGCCACGGTAATCCAGACCAAACCTACAGCCACGCGGCTGCCTTGCTGAAGGAAATGCCTGACACGCCGCCTTAATCAAGGGTCGCTACGTCAGGAGGCCGAGAAGCGCGGGCCGAACAGGATAACGCTTGCCCCGATCACGCACAGTGCCACGCCAAGCCAGTCGGAACCCAGTGGGCGAATCCGCTCGACCACCGCCAGCCAACCAATCGAAGCAACGATGTAGATACCGCCGTAAGCGGCATAGGCACGGCCCGCATAAGTCGCCTCGATGCGCGTCAGCAACAACGCGAACAACGTCAGGCTGAGTAACGCCGGCACCACCCACCAGGCACTTTTACCCTGGCGCAACCACATCCAGAAGGCGAAGCAACCGGCGATTTCGAACAACGCGGCGAGGAAAAACCACAGGTAATTGAGCATGCGAACGTCTCGCGAGGATGGCCGATGGCGGCCACCCTAACGAGGCTGTCCTGTGCGGGCAAGTTCAGCTTGCGGATTGCTTGGCCTTGGCGCGCATCTTGTCGGCCATCAGGGTCATTTCGTTGTAGAGCAATTGCGGGTTTTTCTGCTTGAGCGCCCAGGCCTGGCGGCCCTGTTCGTGGGGCAGGATCATGAACTCGCCGACGGCGACCTGCTGAAAGATGTAATCGGCAATATCGGTGGCACTGATGGGCGAGCTTTCCAGCAACTTGCCAACCTGGGCTTTCATGGCCGGCGTCGGGCCGCGGAAGGAGTCCAGCAGATTGGTCTGGAAAAACGACGGGCAAACCACATGCACGCCGACTTCCTGATGCGCGAGTTCGATCAACAGGCTTTCGGACAACGCCACCACGCCGGCCTTGGCCACGTTGTAGTTGCTCATGGCCGGCCCCTGCATCAACGCCGCCATCGAGGCGATGTTGATGATCTTGCCCTTGCTCTTTTCCAGCAACGGCAGGAAGGCCTTGCAGCCCTTGACCACACCCATGAGGTTGATTGCGATCTGCCAGTCCCAGTCTTCGAGGGACAGTTCGCTGAAGAATCCGCCAGAGGCAACCCCCGCGTTGTTGACGATGATATCGATACCACCGAACTTCGACTCGCAGGCCTGGGCAAACGCGGTCAGCTGGCTGTAATCACGCACATCGCAACGCTGGATAAAACCGTCACCACCGACTTCGCGCACTTGTTTCAAGGTTTCCTGCAGGCCTGGTTCGCTGACGTCCGACAAGGCCAGCTGCCAGCCTTCGCGCGCCCAGCGCAACGCGATTTCGCGACCCAGGCCGGAGCCCGCGCCAGTGATCATCATGCGATTTTGCATAGCAAACAGCCTTGTTGTTCCGGGGAAGATGCGTCGAGTGTAGCGAAGGAAATTGGCCGCCCCACGCTCTATCAAATTGCTGAATGCCCCGAGCAAACCGCAATCGTGGCTCAACCAACTAACGCGACAACAGATTGATGGGTGGACGATTTTAAAAACCGCAAAAAAACTTGGAATTTTTTGCCCTGCGCCGAGGTCGGATTTTTTAAGCAGCTCGAATAAATGACGTTCCCGCTGACTGATAACAGCTAGGTCATTCCTGAATACTTACAGCAAGGAAACAGATATGGGCACAATACTTCTGATCATTCTGATCCTGTTACTGATCGGTGGTCTACCGGTCTTCCCACACTCCAGAAATTGGGGTTATGGCCCGTCCGGTATTATCGGCGTGGTGTTGGTGGTGATATTGATCCTGTTGTTGCTCGGGAAAATATGACGTTCTGAGAAGACAATAAAGGCTGCAAAAATTCCGATGCCAGTCAGGTAAAACTGACTGGCATCTTTTTTTCAAAGTTTGCGTCACACGTTAGTGAAAATGCCACTGACAGGATCAATATTGCCTGCATAAGGCACACTGGTTCCTGCGGCCTTGGCAACGGTTGCCCAGATCCGCTGCATGTCGACGAAGTCCCGGCCGATAACCGGGTTCCCCGCGTGATGCTTCTTATCGGCTTGCGTCGTGATATTCAGATACCGTCCTGCGCCCTCCCCGCTTTTCAACAATCCGCACGCGCCGCCCATCATGACCAGCGGCATATCAATGGAGTGCTCGGGGGCTCCATCAGCCATTTCGCTGGTGACAATGACCAGGACAGATTCGAGCAAGTTGTGACCGGGCATGTCCGGATCTGCATGCCTGGACAGCTCATCCATCAATTCCTTGACCTGCCGGACGTACCATTGCCGGGTTCCTTTCCAGACGGCTTCCCCAGCGTAACGGTGAGCGCAGTCATGGGGATTTTTGTCGCGACTGACATCAATGATATTGAGTGACTCCGCCGAGCGTCCGATCTGAATGGTGGCAACGCGGGTAATCCCGCAACTCAAGGCGGTGGCCACCACTTTATGGTGGTCGGCCTGTATGCGTGTGCGGTGCTCCGCCGACTGGTAATCCAGGGGCTCGAGCATCACAGGCTCGCATGCCCCCACGGGCGGCCGCGTTGCCTCAAGGTCCTTGATGACCTGCTCGACTGAATCCAGATGGGTATCCAGCTTTTGCCTCTGGCCGGGGGAGAGCTGGTTTTTGATGTCCTGGATATCCGCCAGGGATGCCTCTAACAGTTTTCCAGCGCCAGGCTCCAGTGCGCGTCGAGCTTGAGCTGGCGTCTTGAACAGCGATTCGGCCATCAGCATGGGGTCGCGGTAGGGCGTGCGAATCGCTTTGCCCTGAAACGACACGAACCAGGGCGTACCGTCGATCCCTGCGTGGGGCCCGGCAAACAAGCTGCGATGCGAGGGTTCATTACCCGGCAGTGCATTTCCCAAGAGGACGTCGATTGATGACTCACTCTTTTCGCTATCACGCAAAATATAGTTCCAGTTGTTATGGCCCGAGTTGCCTGGCCCCGCAATAATCCCGCGCAGGTACAACGACTGGTTGCGATAAGCATCCAGCTCTTTACTGACTTCATTCAATGTAAAAGCCGTGGTATCCATCCCCTGTGCAGTGGGATGCCACAAACCGCGCCCATCGCCAAATGGGCCGCCCCGATAAGAGTCCACTGCCGTTCCGTCGGGTATGACTACAATCAAGACCTTCAACAAGGGTTGCTCGGATTGCCCCGCCAATGCCATGTGCGTCAAACCGAATTGGGTCAATGGACCATAGACACCGGCCGCAACCAGTCCCGCGAGAAAACGCCGGCGACTTTTCAAGATGTCCATGATCAGTTCCTCTCGGTTTTGTAGATGAACGCGTTGGAAGTCCCCAGGGTTCGCAACATCTCTTCCAGGGAGCCGGATTTTTTCAAGCCATCGGCAATTGCCTTTACGACTCCCGACGTCGATGCGTCCGATTTGCTGCCGAACACAAACCGGAAATAACTGTCGGCCATACAGAACTGGGATGCGGGATGGCGGGGTACGATTTTGGCGATACCGCGAACGTCATTGATCGTCTCTGAGCCGGTCGAAGTTAAAAAGGGACCGGATGCCTTGATCGGCAACATCTGAGGATATTGGTCAAAGTTGTAGGCTTTTTCCTGGGTACGATAACGGCCAGCTGCATCGTAATGCTCCATCGCGGCGCCGGTGTCATTCATGAATTGGTGACATTGCCAGCAGCGCCCTCCTGACGCTTGCTCACCGTTGACCAGATCCCAGCGTTCACGGGTGGTGATGGGCTGAGCAGGAAAAACCGGACCTGTAGGATCTGGCTCAACCGGTGCACCGAACTCACGACAGAACATCTGCTCGCGAATCATGATTCCACGCTTGACCAGTGAGGTGGTCTCGAAATCCGACGTGGCTGCCTGAGTCAGCCCCAGGTGCAACAACCCGCCCCGTTTGTCGTCCACCGCGACTTTTTGCATCGTGCTGCCCGCGACCCCGCTGATGCCATAATACGCAGCCAGGTCCTGATTCAGATAGGTGTAACCGGGGTTGAACAACTTATCCAGGGTGCCTGAATCGAGCAGCATGCTTTTGCTCAGCAAGTATTGCTCCTGTGCCATGAGCGCAATCATTGGCTTGGTCAGTCCCGGTTTTTCCTGAACGCCGCGCGCGGTTTTGATGTAGTAGCTGACGAAGCGGTTGAACTGCTCGATGCCGCGGTCCGTTTGCATCATCCGCTGAATTTCGGCGGAGATCTGTTGTGAAGTCTGCAGTTCGTTGCGCTGCGCCTTGGCCAACAGTTCGACATCCGGTGTTGTGCCCAGGAACCCGTAAGAAAGTGCTGTTACCAGCTCGAACGGCGTGAGCTTATACACCTTGCTTGCCGTGGCTGACTCCACCCCCAACTCCGAGCGATAGAGAAAATGCGGCGACATCAATAGCGCCGCAATCACAGCCGGGGCCCCTTGCTCGTCGTGTATTTTCTGATAACGCAAACGCTCGGCATCTGTCACGGGACGACGGAACATCTGATAGCCCAGGGAAGTGACCAGGTCGGTGCCTGTGCGAGAGGTTGCCAGCGCACTCAAGCGCGCAGGTGCCACCTTCTCTGCCGCCGACAACGCCATGTCATAAAACAGCTTGACGTCCTCGGCCTGCAGAATGCCCTTGCTCGCTTCCCCTGGGTATTTGAAATCTTTTTCCGACTTGTCGGCCGGTAGTTTCTCGGGATTGACCTCGACCCCCAGGATGTCCCGGATGCTGGCGGCATACTCACTGGGCGTGAGCAATCGCAACTGCCGCGCTCCATAGGTCTCGCTTTGGTCCAGGTAGGGTTTCCAGATGACGTCGAACAACTGGTGGCTGATTTCGGTCGCACAGGTGGTGTCGCAGTGCCCCGAAACCGGCATGCTCTTGATCTGATTGACCAACGCTTCACGACCCGCCGCGCTCCAGATCAAGGCCTTGGCCGCACTGTCGAAATATTCGACCGAATGGCACTTGGTACAGGCCCCCGCCAGGACCGACTCGCCCAGGTTCTCGACATGTCGATAGGCGATGAGGGGTAGCTGCCGGTCCTCGCTGGACTCATCAATCACCACCGGCTCCAGTTCCGGCTCCGGTTTTTCCTTGGAGTAAAACGGGTAGATCACCTTGTACTTGCCATAATCGAGGATATGCGTCGTGCTTGCCCCCCACGGAATCTGTATGAGCAGCGGCTCAGCATGACTCTGATCCTCGTTAACCAGACTGATGTGCCATTGGTCATCGGTGACAGAAGCAGGCTTGCTCGGCGCGTTGATCGTGATCTTGACCTCTAGCTTGATCGGCCGCTCGCGGTATCGCAGGTTGATGGCCTGGCTCTTGTTGGTTGGCGATAGCGTGAACGAGGTGTTGCGCACCAGAGGAATCCATTTTTTCACATCATTGAGGCGCAACTGATACTCACCATACGCCAGCCCTTTGAGAATCAGTGCGGACTCATTGTTTAACGGATCCCACGACAGTTGCACCAGTCGGCTATTGCCGTCGGGGGCGATCAGGTAGCCACTGATCATTTCGTCTTCCAGGCCGGGGGGTGACAGCATTGGACGCAGGGCCAGTTCTGTCTCCGGCAGCCCGGTTGCGTCATAGCGCATGCGATAGATGACCCCGGCGACGTCGTCGCTGATCAGCAGGCTGCCATCCGCCAGTTCAAGAAACTCGACGGGACGACCAATGCAAGAGTTGTCCAGGCAATAGACATCAAATCGATCCGGGTCCTGCACAAATCCATTGATCAGCGGGATCTGGTTGACCACGCGCGTACCGCCCTGGATGGTCAGCATTTGTATGTCCATGCCCGGGCGGGCGGTGGAACCCGCACCATGCACGGCCACCAACAAACGTTGGGTACCCGCCGCAGCCGGGTAACCTGACCAGAACTTGACGCCGAGCGGTGCAGTGTTGGTACCCGACTCAAAAGCGGCCGGCACATAGTCAGCGGGGTGGATCTGCTCGAGCGACTTGTCGGACACAATGGCACCGGGTACCAGCGGCGGCTGGATCACGCCCGGGTTCTGGTACTCCTCTTGAGTGAAACCGGGCGTGTCCCTGCCAAACCGATAAGGCACACCGAAATGCAACCCGGGGCCCCGGATGACGTTGACCTCGTCAGGGTTGGGGAAGCCTTGGCGATTGTTATCGCTGAACCAGATTTTGCCGTCCTTGGGATTCCAGTCGAAGCCGACAGAGTTACGCACCCCCATGGCCAGAATCTCCGACTCCCCCGTTTCCAGGGAGTACCGCAAGACCGTCCCATAGCGCTTGTCGGCGGGAATCATGCATAGGTTGCACGGAGTGCCGACCGCCGTATAAAGCCACTTGTCCGACGGATCGACTGGGTTGAAGCGCAACGGGTGTTTCATGTGCCAGATACGAGTGTTCGAGCCGGACGACAGAGGGGGCAAGGGAAATAGCTTGCCGTCGGCCGGAAAATTGAAAACCAATTCCGGTTTCGGGTCTTTGTAATGATCGTCCGCGTTACGCAAGCGATACAGGCCGCCCGTGGTCGAGTAATACAGATCACCGTCGCGATATGCCACACCGTGAGGCTCTTCCAGGCCGCTGGCAATGACATGAATGCCGGTCGGTTTACCCGCCCCGTCCAGTGGCAACGCGTAGATCATGTCGCCGATTTTTCCGTCATAGACGTATGACGGGATGGCGCTGGAGCCGACATACAGGACGTTCTTGCCCATGGCCATCTGCCTGGGCTGGATAAGGCCCTGGGCAAACAACTCGATTTTTATCCCCGGCAAGCCATTGAGCTTGCTCACCTCAACCGGAGGCCGATACTTCACCGCTACCGTTTGCTCGGCCCCCTGCGCCTCCTTGAACGAAACAATGCGCGGGGTGTTCAGCGGGATGTATCCATCAGCGCTGTTCATTACCAGCTGGTAGTCGCAAGCTTTCAGATTATCGAGGTGGATCGTTTCGTTGGCTTTTGCGCTGATCGCAATCTCTTCGGCCTTGCAACGCAGCGTCCCGGTGACCGTCTGATCTGCGCGAGCGACACCCTTCACTGCCGGTTTCAGAGGGGCTTTGCCGCTGAGGGTGGAAAAGCTCAGCGTCAGGCGGTTGCCTTCGAAGCCACCGCATTCACCGAGTTCCTTCCATGCATCCTTCCACGGGCCGCCGACCACCAATGGCTCATAGACCGGCAATTTGCACCACTGCCAACTGCCGACGCCAGATGGGGCCTCGTCATCTTTCCAGCATTCAAACAGCTGGTCGGCATGCTGAACCTGCTGCCCCTGTTCGTAGAGCGCGCCCTTTTCATAAGCAGGCGCTGTACAGGACTGAACTGATGGAGCTGACTCCGATGATCGGGTAAACATCACTAAGGCGATGACAGCGGCGAGCGCCGCAAGCCCCACGAGCCACAGCAAACGAAGCACACCGACAGACTTATTCATGAAGCGAGCCTCACTCGTCAGCCAAGTGTTCAACCCTCGGACAAATCTGTTGATTCAGTGTCCTGCGGTGAACCACCTGAACCGAAGCGGCAGGCAAGAAAGAGCCAAAGCCAACCCCGGCGTTTCTATTGGAATGCCTTCCAACGCGGTTCCACTGCATGACCAATACATGGCACGAAAGCCATAGAGACAGGAACTGACAGACACTCATTCTTGCAACACTGCCCGCTTTCAACGCCGCTGTTGCAGACGTTGGGTCAGGCACTGGAAGCACCTGTATAAAATCCCCAAACCCCCAGGGTGTCTACTGTCAAAGTTGACAGGTTTTACCCTTGAATTCGGCACAGCGCCTTACGGCGAGCATAAAAAAATCCGATGCCTGTGCAGGCATCGGATTTTTTTGTAGCCCAAGGTCAGGCAGCAAAGCCTGACTGAATACTCAATCAGGTGTGCCGTCGACCACACCAGCGGTGTTGTCGATCAGGCTCTTGGTCGCCGTTTGCAGGAACGCTTCGAGCTTGAGCTTCATCTCGGCGGTGCGCGGAGCATCCGGAATCACTTCCGCCCGAGGCGTAGCGCCCAGTTCGTACTGGTACATCTTCGGCGCCATGTCCTTGTCCTTCGGCAATACCAGGATCTGGTCCGCGGTGATGATCGCGGTGGTCTGCTCGCTGCCCGACGGTTTGATCACACCGAAACCGGTGTCGCCTTCTGGCAGGTTGAGC
This sequence comes from Pseudomonas sp. V98_8, assembly GCF_029967975.1. Taxonomy (NCBI): domain Bacteria; kingdom Pseudomonadati; phylum Pseudomonadota; class Gammaproteobacteria; order Pseudomonadales; family Pseudomonadaceae; genus Pseudomonas; species Pseudomonas sp. V98_8. The sequence goes on along the minus strand of NZ_JASCAE010000079.1, from coordinate 63,240 downwards.
AAGTCACGACCCCAGCACTGATGACGCACTTCGCCACCGATGCGGCCCATGATGGTCGGCACGATGTCGACTTGAGTGCCCACGGTGTGGTCGAGCGTGCCAAATTTTTCCTGGATGCCCGGTGCGATCATCAACATCGGCACGTTGAAACGGCCCAGGTCCATTTCGGTGATCTGACGTTCGTTACCGAAGCCGTGGTCGCCAACGATGACGAACAGGGTCTCCTTGAAGTAAGGCTCTTTGCGCGCCTTCTCGAAGAACTGACCCAGTGCCCAATCCGAATAGCGCATGGCGGTCAAATGCTCGTTCAAACTGCCACGATCGGTGACGCGTTCGACCGGCAATGGGGTCGGCAACGCATAGGGCGTATGGTTGGACAAGGTTTGCAGCAAGGCATAGAAAGGTTTCTTGTCCTTGCCATCGCGAGCCTTGAGCTCCACCAGGCCACGGTCGAACATATCCTGGTCGGACACACCCCAGGTCGGATCGGAGAACACCGGGTTAACGAAGTCGTTACGCCCGATGAAATTGGTCATGCCCTGGTTGCTGAAGAAACCCGACTGGTTGTCCCAGGCGAAATCGCCGTTGTAGACATACACATCGTCGTAGTGACGGGCGCTGAGCAACTGCGGCAGGCCAGACAGTTTGTGGCTGCCTTCCGGGGTCTGCATCAAGTACTCGAAACCCGGCAGGTTCGGGAAGCAAGCCATGGTGGCGAACATGCCCTGGTGAGTGTGGGTACCGTTGGAGAAGAAACGATCGAACAGCAGGCCTTCCTTCGACAGCTTGTCGAGGTACGGCGTGATGTTGCCCGGTGCGCCCAGTGCACCCACCGAGTGACCGGCCATGCTTTCCATCAGGATCACGACGACGTTCTTGATCGGCAGGGTCTTGTCAGCGGGTGGCGTGTAGTCGCGACGCACGGCTGCGGTGTCGCCATCCACCAGTTTGTCGTCCTTCATGACCAACAGGTCGCGTACAGTCTGCTGCGCCATCGGTTGTGGCAACGTGGCTTTCCAGATGTTGTCGCGATCTTCGGACATCCGGCTCTTCGCGGCAGCCACCAGGGACAGTGTACCGTTGAGGCCCAGTTGGTTGGCGAAGTTGGAATCGGTGGTGTAGACATCACCCCAACGCATTGGCGGGCCCTGACGTAAGGTACCGCGGGCCGCGACCACGCAGATCAACAGGCACACCACGAACACCATGGCGCGCGCGTACCAGGGGGCAACCTGCCGAGTACCGATGCTACCGCCGCTGAAAGGTCCACGAGGACGCGTGGCACGGTCTGCGCCCTTGAACGCGAGGCTCAGGATCCAGGTACCCAGGGCCCAGGCCAGCAGGTAGCGGACCACCGGAAAACCGTACCAGAGCATGCTCATCACGGTTTTCGGGTCTTCCTTCACATACTGGAAGACCAACCCGTTGAGGCGCTGGTGGAATTCACGGTAGAAGTCCATCTCCATCAGGCCCAGGAACAGCGCGATGCTGGCGGTCACCGTCAGCCAGAGACGGAAAAGCCCCCGCGCGGCCATGGCCCGGGCACTGAACAGCGCCAGCACCAACGGAACGCTGAGGTAGACCACCAGGCGCAGGTCGAAACGCAAGCCATTGGCGAATGCTTCGAAAAAGGTCGCGGCCGGTGTGTCGAGGATCATTTCGCGGTTGTAGACGAGCAGCGCGAGGCGCAGCACGGAAAACATCACCATCATGACCAGGGCGCACAACAGTGTGTAGGCCAGATGCGATTTGACGGTCGGTTGCAGCAAGCGACTCGATGCTCGCTTCTGACTCAGGGCGTCCGGAATAGCCATGTCGTTTTTAGGACCCATTGGAAGTTGAAGTTTCAAAAATACAGCTGCGCCCTGCCCTCTGTTGGCCAGTACTCGGCCCCGGGGTTCGCGCGGTGCGCAAATGTTGCACGATCAATCGCGGCATTGCCATTGATTACTGTTCATCGATGGCCGCGCGGGTGGGGAATTGTCTTGGAGGCTTTGTGAAAATTTTGTGCAGCGAATATTAGGTAACACAATAAAGGCTTCTGTAGGAGCGAGCACGCTCGCGATGGACGTCAACGATTACGCAGGTTGTCTGCATGCCCGGATTGTCATGGCGTTTTTCGCGAGCATGCTCGCTCCTACAAGGAACAGGTGGCACCTGTTTTTATTTCTCGGCCAGAGCCTTCAGGTTCTTCAAGGTATTGAATGGCGCATCCACCACAAACTTGTTTGCCACCATCGATGGCACGCTACCACCGGGCTCGGTATGCACCTGATAGGTCACTTCAACCTGATCGCCCTTGGGTACGAACTTCCAGAAGCCATCGACCTTGGCGACCCGGACAAAGCCCTTTTCTTCAGGAAGGTATTTGGGCACGCCCTCGAGCTTGCGCGTCAGGCTGCCGTCGGCGCCTGCGATCGTGGTGATATGCAGCACCGAATCTCGCGGCGTGACCGGCCATGGCGTATTGAACTGGGTGTAGGTCCAGTTCTGATCGCCTTCCTGCTTGAGCAACTTCTGGGTCTTGCACTCGTGAATCCAGGCGCAGGCACCGACCACGTCTTCCTGCAGGGCGCGCAACTTGGCCACGGTGGTCTTCATCAGGGTGACGCCCTGATAGGCCTTGTAGTCGGAACCGGCCACTTCACTGAGGGAGATCTTGATGCCGTCTTCGTTCCTGGCGACTTTCCAGTCTTCGGCCTGGGCAACTGAAGTGGCCAGAACAGCCGTCAAACCACACAACACAGCGATACGATGCAGCGAACCCATAATCTTATTCCTTATTGTTGAAGTTCCGTTCTGTAAACACATCACGCGGCAGTCATCTGCTCCCACCAGCCAATCAACCGGATAGCCTCTTCGCTGCTGTTGCCACATACCTCGACGTCAGCCTCGAACGCCGAACACACCGCCGGGCGCTCGGGCTTACCGAAAATCTTGCACAGGTTTTCGGCAGACAGTTGCAGGCAACGTTCCCCGGCGGCTTTGCCATGGGGCATACCGGGAATCGGTGAACTGATGGAAGGGGCAATGCAGCAGGCGCCACAGCCCTCACGGCATTTCATGACGAAAAGCTCCTCGCGACGAGCAATGTGTTAAAGGACGGGCACAGAGTAACTGCTAAAACAGTTGTTTTAAATTACCCTTGCCTGGGTATTTATCTGCAAACGGGCGTGACCGGCCAGTCTCCGACCAACTGCTGCTGGCAGGTCAGCCAAAGGCGGGATTTACCGCTTGAACTCGAATTCCAGGGCGGCGCCTTCGACTTCACGGCGCTCTTCGTTACGCATTTGCAACTGCATTTCGTTGTTGATCAGCCTGCCATTGAGCTGGAACTGACTGCTTTTGTCGCCGAACATTTGCGGCAGTACCGGTTCACGCTTGGGCAATGGAACGGTACCGACCGGTTTCAGCTCCTCAACCATGTCCTTGGGCAGGCTCAAATCGAGGTTGGCTGAAGGTACCGGGGTTTTCACCACCGCACTGGCCGGTTTTGACCTGGCGGCATTCGGTGGGCGCTTTTTTACCGCGGTTGGCTTTTTAACCGGTGCGGTTTTTCTGGGGGTTGCCTTGGCATCGCTTGCGGCGGGCTTTGCCTGCGCGGACTCGGCCTTGACGGACGCCGGCTGAACACTCACTAACAGGCAGATCAACAGCCAGACGGCAGGAAAAATCGGCTTCATGTACCCAACGATGCAAACGGCGAAAACGACAGAGGTGCCTATGCTCCCCTGTTGCGCGCCCCGTGACAAGCACGGACGGAGACCGCCTGGTCAAAAGCCCCCGGCCATCTCCTGGCAGAGCTGGGTGGCAAGCATGCCCAGGGTCATCAACGCACGTTCGGCTTCGCGGTTCCACGGGATGCCGCAATTGAGCCGGATGCAGTGATTGAACTGCTCGGTGTTACTGAAAATCAGCCCCGGCGCGATACTGATGCCCTGCTGCAACGCGCGCACATGCAGTTCCTGGGTATTGACCCGTCCCGGCAGGCTCACCCACAAAATGAAACCGCCGGTTGGCCGGGTCATCTGCGTGCCTTCGGGGAAATACTGCTGCACCGCCAGTTGGAAAGCGCTGAGGTTCTTGCGGTACTCCTGGCGGATGTAACGCAAATGGCGGTCGTAACCACCATTTTCCAGATAGGCGGCAATGCCCATCTGTGTGACGCTGCAGGCCGAATGGGTACTGAAGGTCTGCAAGCGCTGGATCTCCTGCTGGTACTTGCCGGCAATCATCCAGCCGATCCGCACCCCCGGCGACAGGGTCTTGGAGAAGCTCGAGCAATAAATCACCCGATCCAGCCGATCATAGGCCTTGAGCGATTTGGTGCGACCTTGCTCAAACATCAGCTCGCCGTAGATATCGTCTTCGACTATCTGGATGTCAAAGTCCGACGCCAGGCGCAGCAGCTGCTTCTGCCGCTCTTCAGGCATGGTGCCGCCCAACGGATTGCTCAAGCGCGTGGTCAGCACCAGCGCCTTGATCGACCATTGGTTGGCCGCCAATTGCAGCGCTTCAAGGCTCATGCCGGTGGACGGGTCGCTGGGGATTTCGATGACCTTGAGGCCCAGCAGATCGGCCAATTGCAGCAGACCGTAGTAAGTCGGCGACTCGGCCGCGATCAGGTCACCGGGCCGGGTCAGCACCCGCAGGGACATCTGCAAGGCGTCGACGCAGCCGTGGGTGATCACCACCTCCGAAGGATCGACCACCACGCCGGCATCGCGCATGCGGATCGCCACCTGTCGACGCAAGGGCTCGAAACCGGGGCTGAACATGTAGCTGAAAGCCCGCGGGCTATGGAACCGGGTGACTTTGGCCAGTTGCTGATGCAGGGCACGCACCGGCAAATAGTCGACGCTGGGCACCGCGGCACCCAACGGGAAAACGCCTTCGCGGCGCGATTCGACCAACACTTGCTGAATGATGCTGCTGCGGGTGACCAGGCCTGGACGTTCGACGCGGGCGATGTCCGGTGTCGGGGCAGTCAGCGCCGGGGTCTGGTGCACGTAGTAGCCGGACTGCGGCCGGGCGCGAATCAGCCCCTGGTCTTCAAGGTTGGCATAGGCCTGCAACACCGTGGCGTGGCTGACATTGAGCTGCGAACTCATCTTGCGCACCGAAGGCACGCGCTCTCCCGGTTGATAGACACCTCGGCGGATGTCTTCAGCCAGTTGCTGAGCAATACGTTGATAGAGCAACAGGTTGGTCATGACGCAGCACTCGATTTCACGGGCATTTTATTCTTGTGTGAAACAATACCGGAACAGTTTAGAAGTGTACTGGGACAGTTGCCACAATAGTCGACAGTACAGTGCAGTGTCAGCAAAAACTGTACTGTTTTGTGCGCTAATCGGCAGGCGAAAAAAAACCCGGCGCTGTCTGCCAGGCCGGGCTTTGCAGGAAGCGGTTTGCTGGCGATGGCAAAACCGCGGTGTTTCAGATCAATCGCAGTGATGGCATCGCCAGCAAGCCGGCTCTACGGAGTGCGTGATTTCATTAGCGGGCAGCGCCGAGCTGGCCTTTTTCGTCGGAAAACACAATTTCCACCCGACGGTTCTGCGCCCGGCCCCGTTCGGATGCGTTCGCGTCAACCGGATACTCGTCGCCATACCCTTCCACCAGGATGCGCTTGTCGTCGATACCCAGGTCCATCAGCACATCCGCGACCGATTGTGCCCGGTCGCGGGACAGCTTGAGGTTTTCCTGCTTGCCGCCGGTACTGTCGGCGTAACCCTCGATGCGCACCACGCGCTTGGGGTTGAGCTGCAGGAACTGCACGATCTTCAGCACCACGCGGTTGGCCGAGTTTTTCAGCTCTGCTTCGCCGGTGTCGAACAGCACATCACCCAGGGTCATCACCAGGCCACGGTCGGTCTGGGTGGTGGCCAGGGCCAGGATCTGCTCTTCCAGCCATTTGCCCTGCTGCTGCACGCTGAGCAACTTGGATTCGCGCAAGGCCAGTTGCAGGCGCTGACGTTCCAGCTCGAGCTTGGCCGCGCGCTCTTCGTTGAGCACCTGATTGGTGTGCTCCCGGGCGATCTCACTGTAGCGCTGGCTCAGGTAAGCGTAATGCACCACATCCGAGCCGCTGCCCCAATAGGTGGACAAACGGTCGGCGCGGGCCAGGGACTCACCGGCGCGAATCACGTCCTTGGGGGCGATGCGCAGCACGTTGGAGTCTTCCTTGACCTTCTGGAAGTCGGCGCCCGCCTGTTGCAGCGCCGCTTCGCCTTGCTGGCCGGCGCAGCCGACAAGGCTGACGGTTCCTGCCAGGATCAAAGCGCCGAGAATGTTGCACTTGAGGCTCATTGGGCTGCTCCCAACTGCTTTTGCAGGCGGGCGATGCGGGTATTGAGCACGTTCAGCTGTTCTTCACTCTTGAGGGTCAGGACCCGGGCTTCGGCCAGGCGCGCGTCCAGCTCGGCCTGCTCGGCGCGCATCCGCGCATTCCTGAAAGACTGGTCTGCCATGCTGCCCTTGGCCCGGTTGTATTTGTCTTCGGCCAGTTTCATCTCCGGCACTTCGTCGGCAGTGGCACCCACGGCACGGGCTTGCTCGACGGCCTGTGCGGTCAGGCGCATTTGTTCATTCGGCGCCGGATCGGCTGCACAACCCGCCAGAGCCAGAATGGCCAGGGCAGCGAAAAGAGGTCGAATACTCACTAAAAATCCCTACTGTTTTGGGGTACTGACAGGTTGCTTCTGCTGCGCGTTCCAAAGCTCGATATTGCGTTGCAGCACGGCTTCCGTCAGTCCGGACGCGGGCAATTCTGTCATCTTTTTGGCCAACTGTCCGCGCAACCACGGATCGTTGCAGGCGGAGTTGTGGGAAAGCGCCAGAAACAGTCCGGGTTTGTCGACCGGTTGCGCGCGGGCGACCAGGTCATTGGCCATGCCCAGTGTCTGCGCCATGGCCATGCCGGAGTAGCGCCCTGCCAAGACATACTCCACCTCCCCCAGGAGCAGTTTCTGAAAGGCCTGGGTCAGGTTTGGCGTACGGGTGAGGGTCAATTGCTGCTCGGCGAAAGTGGCGAATTGCGAGGTCAATCGAGACTTTTCCGACAACGCCCCGGGGTGACCGTGCAAGTCCTGGACGTCGTTGTAGACCAGCGACGAGTCCTTGCGGGTCCACACCAGATAATCGTTTTCCAGCAACGGCGGATGGATGTAGTCCAGGGATTCCAGCTCGCCAACTGTCAACGGCGCGTCCGCCAGCATGTCCATGCGCCCGCTGCGCACTTCGTCCAGGGCCTGGGAGCGTTTGCCGGCGTAGAGCAACTGGACCTTGATGCCCAACTGCCCCGCTACCTGTTGCAACATATCGGCACTGGCGCCAATCAAGTGCTTTGGATCCTGCGGGTCTTGCCACAGGTACGGTGGCGCATCCGGGCTACCGGTGACCACCAGACGTTCGCATTTGCCGGCGGCAATGGACAGTGCTGGCAATAGCGCCAGACCCAGAAAACTCCACGCGAGACGCAGATCCATAGCAGCACACTCCCGTTGAGACCGTTTATATCCCTGTAGGAGCGAGCCTGCTCCTACAGGTACAGAGGCAAAAAAAAGCCCGACCAAAGGGTCGGGCTCTTTATAAGTGAAGCAGCCGGATTAGACCAGCTTCTCCAACTCGGGGATGGCTTCGAACAGGTCCGCCACCAGGCCGTAATCGGCCACCTGGAAGATCGGCGCTTCTTCGTCCTTGTTGATCGCAACGATCACCTTGGAGTCTTTCATGCCGGCCAGGTGCTGGATCGCGCCGGAAATACCGACGGCGATGTACAGCTGTGGCGCAACGATCTTGCCGGTCTGACCGACCTGCATGTCGTTGGGTACGAAACCTGCGTCGACCGCAGCACGCGAAGCACCCACGGCTGCGCCCAGCTTGTCGGCCAGGGCGTACAGGTGCTTGAAGTTGTCGCCGTTCTGCATGCCGCGACCGCCGGAAACGACGATCTTGGCAGCGGTCAGTTCCGGACGATCGGACTTGGCCAGCTCTTCGCCAACGAAGCTGGAGATGCCCGCGTCGTGGGCAGCGCCAACGGCCTCAACAGCTGCAGAACCGCCTTCAGCGGCAACCGGGTCGAAACCGGTGGCACGCACGGTGATCACTTTCACTGCAGCGTTCGATTGAACGGTAGCGATAGCGTTACCGGCGTAGATCGGACGCTTGAAGGTGTCAGCGCTTTCGACCGAGATGATCTCGGAGATCTGGTCAACGTCCAGGGCTGCGGCAACGCGCGGCAGGATGTTTTTGCCGTTGGAAGTAGCGGCAGCCAGGATGTGGCTGTAGCCCTTGCCCAACTCTGCAACCAGAGGCGCAACGTTTTCCGGCAGCTGATGCGCGTAAGCGGCGTTGTCGGCCAGCAGCACTTTAGCCACGCCAGCGATTTTCGCAGCGGCTTCAGCCACGGCGCCAGCGCCCTGGCCGGCAACCAGCACGTGGATGTCGCCGCCAATCTTGGCAGCGGCAGCAACGGTGTTCAGTGTGGCCGGGGCCACTACTTTGTTGTCGTGTTCAGCAATAACCAAGATAGTCATTTAGATTACCTTCGCTTCGTTTTTCAGTTTCTCGACCAGTTCAGCCACCGACTTGACCTTGATACCCGCGCTGCGTGCAGCAGGCGCTTCGACTTTCAAGGTTGTGTTGGTGGAGGCGGTGGAAACGCCCAAAGCGTCCGGAGTCAGCGTCTCGAGAGGCTTCTTCTTGGCTTTCATGATGTTTGGCAGGGACGCGTAGCGCGGCTCGTTCAAACGCAGGTCGGTGGTGACGATGGCCGGCAGCTTCAGGGAAACTGTCTGCGCGCCGCCGTCGATTTCACGGGTGACGGCTACGCTGTCGCCGCTGATTTCGACTTTGGAGGCGAAGGTGCCCTGACCGTAGCCGCTCAATGCAGCCAGCATCTGGCCAGTCTGGTTGTTGTCGCTGTCGATGGCTTGTTTGCCAAGGATCACCAGCTGAGGCTGTTCCTTGTCGACAACGGCTTTCAACAGTTTGGCAACCGCCAGGGAAGTCAGGTCTTCGGCGGACTCGACGAGGATGGCGCGGTCGGCACCCAGGGCCAGCGCGGTGCGCAGTTGCTCCTGAGCGGTGGACGGGCCGACGGAGACGACGACGATTTCAGTCGCAACACCTTTCTCTTTCAGGCGTACGGCTTCTTCCACGGCGATCTCGCAGAACGGGTTCATCGACATCTTGACGTTGGCAAGGTCGACGCCGGAATTGTCCGCCTTGACGCGAACTTTCACGTTGTAATCCACAACGCGTTTGACAGCTACAAGAACCTTCATGGATTCCTCGTTACTCTCCGGTGAAAAGAAAGTCGCCTAGGCGAACCTGGCGGATAATGCTCATCGGGCGCAAGGGCACCTCCAAAAACGCCGGCAAAAGTGTCAAGTGACCATCGTTCATGATGCTGATGACCGTTTGTCAGCAGTGACTGACGAGTCATTCAATATCGCGACGTGTAAACTGCGCGTCAAACCCGCGCGGCGCATCACCTTCTACTGCCATCGCCCTGTCTTTAGAGGTGCTCTTGAAACCAATAGTCAGCCTACGGCGAGCGCAAAACCGCCCGTATCTTGACCGGAACACCTATTCCGGTCAATACGCCAAAATGGCCGTTGGTAAGCCGCGTGACTTTGATTTCTCTGGCTTGGAGCCATTTCAAACAAACGTTTGTATTGGACGCTGAGAGTGGTGTAGATATAATGCGCCACCAAAGAGAAAGGTGGTTAATCGATTGTCCTCTCCCGGCGCTGCGCAGGGATTCATGGATGCGACACCCAACCTCCATATTAGAAAAAAAACTGTTGAGCCTTGAGTAGGAGATAACCTGTGGAACGCGAATACATGGAATTCGACGTGGTCATCGTCGGTGCCGGCCCCGCTGGTCTTTCCGCTGCCTGCCGATTGAAGCAGAAGGCCGCCGAAGCCGGTAAGGAAATCAGCGTCTGCGTGGTCGAAAAAGGCTCCGAAGTCGGTGCTCACATCTTGTCCGGTGCGGTATTCGAACCCCGCGCCCTGAACGAACTGTTCCCGAACTGGAAAGAACTTGGCGCGCCGCTGAACACGCCGGTAACGCGCGATGACATCTTCGTGCTGAAAAACGCCGAAAGCGCGCAAAAAATCCCAGACTTCTTTGTGCCCAAGACCATGCACAACGAAGGCAACTACATCATTTCCCTGGGCAACCTGTGCCGCTGGCTGGCCCAGCAGGCCGAGAACCTGGGCGTGGAGATCTACCCGGGCTTCGCCGCCCAGGAAGCACTGTTCGACGAGAATGGCGTGGTCCGCGGGATCATCACCGGCGATCTGGGCGTTGACCGCGAAGGCAACCCAAAAGAAGGCCTGTACACCCCGGGCATGGAACTGCGCGGCAAGTACACGCTGTTCGCCGAAGGTTGCCGCGGCCACATCGGCAAGCAACTGATCAAGCGCTTCAACCTCGCCAGCGATGCCGACGCCCAGCACTACGGCATCGGCCTGAAAGAGATCTGGGAAATCGATCCGGCCAAGCACCAACCAGGCCTGGTGGTGCACACCGCCGGTTGGCCGATGGACATCATGGGCACCGAGAATACCGGTGGCTCGTTCCTCTACCACCTGGAAAACAACCAGGTGGTCGTGGGCCTGATCGTCGACCTGTCCTACAGCAACACCTACCTGTCGCCGTTCGACGAGTTTCAGCGCCTCAAGCATCACCCGGTGCTCAAGCAGTACCTGGAAGGCGGCAAGCGCGTCAGCTACGGCGCCCGCGCCATCTGCAAGGGCGGCCTGAACTCGCTGCCGAAGATGGTCTTCAAGGGCGGCGCGCTGATCGGCTGCGACCTCGGCACCCTGAACTTCGCCAAGATCAAGGGCAGCCACACCGCGATGAAGTCCGGCATGCTGGCGGCTGACGCCGTGGCCGATCGCCTGTTCGCCGAGTCCGAAGGTGGCGATGAACTCACCCAATACGTCGAAAGCTTCAAGAAGAGCTGGCTGTACGAAGAACTGTTCGCGAGCCGCAACTTCGGCCCGGCGATCCACAAGTTCGGCGCCATCGTCGGCGGTGGTTTCAACTGGCTGGACCAGAACATCTTCGGCGGCAAACTGCCGTTCACCCTGCACGACACCAAGCCGGATTACGCGTGCCTGAAACTGGCAGCCGACTGCAAGAAGATCGACTACCCGAAACCGGACGGCAAGATCAGCTTCGACAAATTGAGCTCGGTGTTCATTTCCGGGACCAACCATGAAGAAGAGCAGCCGTGCCACCTGAAACTGGCCGACGCGAGCATCCCGATCAGCAAGAACCTGCCGCTGTACGACGAACCGGCCCAGCGCTACTGCCCGGCCGGCGTGTATGAAGTGGTGACCAGGGAAGACGGTGAGAAGCGCTTCCAGATCAACGCCCAGAACTGCGTTCACTGCAAGACCTGCGACATCAAGGACCCTGCACAGAACATCACCTGGGTGACACCGGAAGGTGCCGGCGGCCCGACTTACCCGAACATGTAAGCCGAACCACTGAACATCAAGGCTCCCGAATGGGGGCCTTTTTGTTGCCTGCAATTTAGGCAACACCATTAAACCAATGTGGGAGCGAGCCTGCTCGCGAAAGCAGTGTGTCAGTCGATACCCATATCGAATGATAAATCGCTTTCGCGAGCAGGCTCGCTCCCACAAGGATGACCGCATATCGTCAGATTTTGGCGCCCAGCTCCGCCGAGAGTCGGGCCGTAACCCCTTTGATCAAAGGAATCAGCTCGGCCATTTTTTCCAGCGGCATGTACGGCACGGTACTGGCGATGCTGATGCCGGCGACGATGCGTTTGCTGGCATCGCGGATCGGTGCCGCCACGCAGCGGATCGACGGTTCGTTGTCTTCCAGGTCGAAGGCATAACCGCCGGCCACGTACTCGATCATGCGCTGCTGGAACTGTTCCCACGACTGCTCGGGGTGCAGCGGCCAGAACTGGTTTTTCCCACCCACTGGCAGGCTGATTTCGTACAAGCGCTGCCACTCTTGCGGCGAGTCATCGAGCATCAACGCCTTGCCGATTCCAGTACGCGCCAAGGGCATGCGATGGCCGACCCGCGAGCGCATCTCCGGACCGTTGCGCCCCGGGTTCTTGTGCAGGTACAGCACCTCGTCGCCTTCGCGGATGGCCAGGTGAATGGTATCGCCGGTCAACGCTGACAGCTCATCCAGATATGGCCCGGCCAGGGTCACCAGCGGCAATTCCTCACGCGCCTGAAACCCCAGTTCGATCAACTTGGGCCCCAACAGGTAACCGACCTGCGGCACCACCCGCAGATATCGCTCGTCCACCAGGCAACTGGCCAGGCGATGGGTGGTGCTGCGCGTGGTGCCGATCAACCGGGCGATTTCCTTGAGATCGCGGGCGCCACTGGCCACGGCCTGAACCACACCCAGCCCGCGAAGCAGGGTCTGGGTGCCGGTCGGTGCGGCGTCCTTGGCGATTTTTGGGGCGTCTTCCTGCATATCCAGCCTTTACCGTTGAGCGAGTGAACGGGCGGCATTATGGTCGCCCGCGGGTCACGACTACAACTTGATACGCTCGACCTTGCCCACCAGCAAGATGTAGGAAAGTGCACCGATCAACGCCAGGACCGAGATATAGGTAATGGCCGGGGCAAAGGAGTCACCGCTGGCAAGGAAGCCGATGACGATCGGCGTGGCGATGGCCGACAGGTTGCCGATGAAGTTGAATACCCCACCGGTCAGCCCAAGCAGTCGCGCCGGAGCCAGGGTCGACACCAGCGACCAGGTGATCGAAGCCAGGCCGTTGCCGAAAAACGCCAGCGCGAGGAAGGCAATTACCAGCGGCGTCGACTCAACGAAGTTGGCGCCAATGATCGAAGTGGAAATCAGCAGGCCACTGATGATCGGCAACTTGCGGGCGAAGCCCACGGAGTAGCCGCGACGAATCAGAAAGTCCGAGAAGAAACCGGAGCACAGCACGCCGACGAACGCCGCGAGAAACGGCAGCGATGCCAGCAATCCGGACTTGATGAAGTCCATGCCGCGGTATTTCACCAGGTAGGTCGGGAACCACGTCAGGAAAAACCACAGCGTCGAGTTGAGGCAGAACTGGCCGAGGTAGATGCCCCAGAGTTTGCGCTTGGTGAGGACGATCCCCAGGTCGGTCCAGCTGAATTTGGCTTTGACCCTGGCTTGTTCGGCCTGGATATCCACCAGCCCGCCGCCTTCGCGGATCAAGTCGATTTCGGCGTCGTTGGCGCCTTTGAAATCCCGGGGCTCGCGATACACCGCGTACCAGATCACCGCCCAGAGAATGCCCACTGCGCCGGTGACCACGAACACCATGTGCCAGCCGAATTCATGCTGCAGCCAGGCCAATACCGGTGTCAGGAATGCCAGGCCGACGAACTGCCCGGACGTGTAGAAGCCGATGGCCGTGGCGCGCTCACGCTCCGGGAACCAGGTGGTAACCACGCGACTGTTGATCGGATAGGCCGGCGCTTCCAGGGCACCGACCGCCATGCGCAATACGAACAGGGCGATGAAGCTGCCCGCGAAGCCGAGCATGACCGTGGCAATCGACCATAACAGGAGTGCAGCGGTATACAGAATGCGCGGCGGCACCCGGTCCACCAGCCAGCCACCGGGAATCTGCATGGCGGCGTAGGTCCAGCCGAAGGCCGAGAAGATCAGGCCGACGTGTATTGGATCGATGCCCAGGTCGCTGGTCAGCGCTGGCGCAGCGATCGACAGGTTGCTGCGGTCCAGGTAGTTGATCACCACGGTGATGAACAACAGGACCATGATGAAAAAACGCTTGCGGCTGGGTGCCGCCAACGACGCCTGCCCGGTGAGGGTTTGCGGTTGCATGGGGAGTGCCTCTTTTTATGTTTATTGAGGTCGTGATCGTTCCCACGCTCTGCGTGGGAACAATCACCGCGCAGGCATTACCACTCGGCAAAACTGCCGTCGGCATGGCGCCAGATCGGGTTGCGCCAACGGTGGCCAACAGCGGCGCGTTCGATCACATATTCCTCGTTGATCTCGATGCCCAGGCCCGGCCCGTTCGGGATTTTCACGAAGCCTTTGTCGTAATCGAATACCTGTGGATCCTTCACATAGTCGAGCAGGTCGTTGCTCTCGTTGTAATGGATGCCCAGGCTCTGTTCCTGGATGAACGCGTTGTAGCAGACAGCATCCAGTTGCAGGCATGCCGCCAGGGCAATCGGACCCAGCGGGCAATGCAGCGCCAACGCCACGTCATAGGCTTCGGCCATGTTGGCGATCTTGCGGGTTTCGGTGATGCCGCCCGCATGTGAAGCATCCGGCTGGATGATGTCGACGTAGCCCTCGCTGAGCACGCGCTTGAAATCCCAGCGCGAGAACAACCGCTCACCCAGGGCAATTGGCGTGCTGGTCAGCGGGACCAGCTCCTTGAGCGCTTCGTAGTTTTCGCTGAGCACCGGTTCTTCGATGAACATCAGCTTGTACGGGTCCAGTTCCTTCATCAGCACCTTGGCCATGGGCTTGTGCACCCGGCCATGGAAGTCGACGCCGATGCCGACGTTCTGCCCGACCGCATCACGCACGGCAGCCACGTTGGCCAGCGCCAGGTCGACTTTGTCGAAGGTATCGAGAAACTGCAGCTCTTCGGTGCCATTCATTTTCACTGCGGTAAAACCCCGACTGACCGCTTCTTTCGCCGCGCGCGCAGTGTCTGCCGGGCGGTCGCCGCCGATCCACGAATACACGCGGATCTTGTCCCGCACCTGTCCACCCAGCAGATCACTGACCGACACGCCCAGCGCCTTGCCCTTGATGTCCCACAATGCCTGGTCGATGCCGGCCAGGGCGCTCATGTGAATGGCGCCACCACGGTAAAAACCACCGCGGTACAGCACGGTCCAGATGTCTTCGATATTGCGTGGGTCTTTGCCGATCAGGTAGTCGGACAATTCCTCAACGGCAGCCGCGACAGTGTGAGCGCGGCCTTCGACTACGGGCTCGCCCCAGCCGGTCACGCCTTCATCGGTCTCGACCTTGAGGAAGCACCAGCGCGGCGGAACGATGAAGGTGGTCAGTTTGGTGATTTTCATCTGTCGGTCTCTCTTGTTAGATCCAGCGCTCGCAGCGCCAAAAAAGTCTTAGCGAAGGGCTTTCCAGGCAGTCACGTAGGCCTTGGCATTGGCCGCTACTTGCTCAGGCGTCATGCCCGGCTTGAACAACCCGGACCCGAGGCCGAAGCCCTTAACGCCCGCGTCGATAAACACCTGCATGTTGTCCGGGGTAATGCCACCGACGGGCGCCAGGATCGTTCCCGCCGGCAGCACCGCGAGCCAGGCCTTGACGACCGCCGGGCCCATCTGCTCGGCCGGGAACAACTTCAGCACATCAGCGCCCTCGGCCAGTGCCGCGAAGGCCTCGGTGGGGGTGGCAACACCGGGCGACAGATAAAGGCCAGCCGCTTTCGCCGCGCGCAACACCTTCGGATCGCTGTGGGGCATGACGATCACCTGGCCACCCGCTGCCTTTACCTGTTCAACCTGCTGCGGCGTCAGCACCGTACCCGCGCCAATCAGGCAATCGGCGGGCAACGTACTGCGCAGGATGCGGATGCTTTCGTACGGCTCCGGGGAATTGAGCGGCACTTCGATGACGCGAAATCCGGCTTCATACAGGACTTCGCCGATAGCAGCGGCCTCTTGCGGGCGCAGGCCACGCAGGATCGCGATCAGCCCGTTTTGCGCCAGTGCGTGTTTGAGCATGTCAGGACTCCAGTCAGGGTTAACGATGTGGCGTGGGCGAGATCAGGCCGGCAGCCAGTGCCAGCTGCCACAACCCGCGTTCGGTGGCCTGCTCGGCCAACGTCACCCGCGCATAACCGCAGGCATCGAGCGCGCGGCTGTAGCGGCTGCACAGTTGGGAATTGCCAATTAGGATGATCGAAGGCAGCTGCACGCTGTTGCGTCGACGACGTTGCACGCAAGCCAGGGCCGACAGTTCATGGCCGATCAACAGGCCGGACAAGTAATCGGCTTGCGCCGTGGCGCTGAGCTCGCCGGTCAGACCGAGGCTGCGGGCGCTGAACAAGGTCGACAAGGGGCCGATTTCGCCGTCCGACGACAACGCCACCTGCACGCCGCGATCGAACGCATCGCCATCGAATGACGCGCCGCGTTGCTGGGTACGCCCCAGAATGCTGTGTTCGCTGAGCACGGCGAAGACTTCACCGGTCATGAAGGTATCGAAATGCACGATGCAGCCGTCGGCCACTTCCACCCATTTCGAATGGCTGCCCGGCAGGCCGATCAGCAGATCGGTGCCCGCCTCCCCTGCGATGTTCTGCAGTACGCCGAGCACTTGGGTTTCTTCGCCGCGCATCACGTTCGGCAGGCGCGAACGCTGGATCACCCCCGGCACGATGTGTACATCGACACCGCGAAGACTGCGCACGGTTTGCAGGGCGGTACCGAGATTGGCGACGTTCGCCGGCGTGTCGCGATAAGCCGCCTCGCGCCAGCCCTGGGCGCTGCCCACCATGCCGCAGGCTATCACCGGCAAGTCAGGCTGTTCGTCGAGCCAATCGCCACAGGCCTGGTCAAAAGCCAGTTCAAAACCATCGACGCACTCGCGGCCGTTGATCATTCGCGCAGCCTTGGGCAACTGCATGATCCCCGACGACAGCGAGCGCTGTTCGAGCACCTGGCCGCCCGCGGCAAGTTTGTAGGCACGTAATGAGGTTGTCCCCCAATCGAGCGCGATTAATTGCGCCTGCATCGCTTCACCTGTTCTGTTTTTGGCAGTGAGTGAGGCGGACTATAAACCTTGGTGCCGCCAAATCTCAATATATAAATATCAATCCCATATATTGAGACAAGACAAAAAAAGATCGCAGCCTTCGGCAGCTCCAGGATCGGGTTTACACGCGATTCATGGCGCTGCCGAAGGCTGCGATCTCTTAAACGGTATCAATTACCCTCGGCAAAATCCCGCAAGACGGCCCCGTCCATGCGGTAGCGCACCCACTCTTCCTGCGGCTGCGCGCCCAGGGATTTGTAGAAGTCGATAGCCGGGGTGTTCCACTCCAGCACGCTCCATTCGAAGCGCCCACAGTCGTTGGCACAGGCGATTTTCGCCAGGTGCCGCAACAAGGTTTTACCCGCACCGCCACCGCGCTGTTCCGGTGTGATGTACAAGTCTTCGAGGTACAGGCAGTTGCTGCCCAGCCAGGTGGAGTAGCTGAAAAAGAACACCGCAAAACCGATGGGCACCCCCTCGCGCAGGCAGATCAGGCCATGGGCCGTCGCGCCTTCACTGAACAGGCTGCGCTCGATGTCGGCGACACTGGCGATGACTTCATGGCGAGCACGTTCGTAGTCGGCCAGTTCAGTGATGAACGCGAGGATTTGCGGCGCGTCACTGGGGGTTGCCGGGCGGATTTCGATCGTCATGGACGTGCCTTGTCAGAAGTTGAAAACGCCATACTAAGGCGCCGCTCGGCCTGTGGCGAGGGGACTTGTGGCATGTGGCAGGTGATTCATCTGTGGCAGGTGATTCATCGGCGGGGCTCGATCCTGCTGTGGGTCTAGACCGTTCGTCGCTGATCAGGCACCAATTCAAAACGGGGGCGGACCAACATCAGGTAAGGACTCTTAATCAATGGAGACACCGCGCCATGCTCTCGACCAGGTTGACCGCCCTCGCCCTCGCTGTCCTGATGTCCCCGCTTGCCATCGCTGCCACGACCGCGTCCGGCACCGGCCCGACCAACCCGGTCGAAACGCCCAGAGCCCCCGCCCTCCAGAGCGTCCCCCTGATCAACATCAACGGCACGGGCGTCGACAGTAACTTGCCGCCGTCGACTGGCACCGATCCGCGGATCCAGGGTAACGATGCGGGCCGCCAGGGCGGCTTGAACCTGCCCGATACCAAGACACCTGATAACGCCAGCCCCGGCATAGGCTCTACCACCACCGAAAGCCCGGGCTCAATAGGCGGCGCGAGCCAGTAGCTCGCCACTTTACCGACTCATCACAACGAAGAGGTAACCATGAACGCCGATAAAAACCTGGAAAAAGAAGTCCTGACCCGCCTCCTGCACGCCCACCCCAGCGGTCTGGGCAAGGAGGTGCTGGACAATTACCGGGGGGAGAAAGTCGTGGCCAGTACCCTCGCCGCACTGCAGGAGCGTGGACTGATCCAGCACGGCAACGTGCAATGCAACGAAGCCGGCGAACACTCGCTGAACCTGCCGATCAAACTCAGCGCTGCCGGCGTCGAAGCGGCACGCAAGCTGGATGTTTGAACCCACCAAGAAGCCAGGAGAAATCCCATGCCTCGTGGAAGCAAAGACAAATACACCGCCGAGCAGAAACGCAAGGCTGAACATATCGAAGACAGTTACGAGCGCAAAGGCGTGTCCAAGGACGAAGCCGAAGCGCGTGCCTGGGCGACCGTGAACAAACAGTCCGGCGGTGGTGAGCGTGCCGGTGGTTCAGGGCGCAAGAAGCCGGCCCGCGCCAAGGCGCAGGATCGAGAGGAATCGTCGCGACGCGCAGTGCTCAGCCGTGAAGGTCATTCGCGCAACAGCAAGGCTTCGCGCGAGGTGCAGACCGTCGACAGCCTGATGAAAGAAGCCCGGGCGAAGAATATTCCGGGCCGGTCCAGCATGCGCAAGCAGGAGTTGATCGAGGCGTTGCGCAAGGCTGGCTGATATATGTTGAATGCCAGGGCCTCTTCGCGAGCAAGCCCGCTCCCACAAGAATTACGTGACGACAAGATCCCTTGTAGGAGCTGGCTTGCCAGCGATGACGGTCGATCAGGCGCCGAGAGTCCTGCAGATAAAAGCATCTACCTCGGCAATCCCAGGCGATGTCGCCGGCCCCCACCGGGTCACCGCCAACGCCGCTGCCGCATTGGCCCTTCGCGCTGCATCAAGCGCAGACAATCCCTGCGCCAATCCCGCCACGAACACCCCGGCATGGGCATCGCCGGCGCCATTGCTGTCCACCGCCTGCACCTTGAAACCTGGTACATGCCGACGTTCGCCTTGCTGATGAACCCAGCATCCTTGCGGCCCGTCGCGAACGACCATGAGCACATCGCGCGGCAAATGTTCAACCAGACGATCCAGCGCCTGATCGATTTGCGTTGCACCTGTAATCTTCAACGCTTCGGCGCTGTTACTGGTCCACACGTCGATGCGCGCCAACAACGTTTGCATCAGCGGCGCATCCGGGGAATCCACCAACGGCCCCGGATCGAACACCACATTGATCCCGTTCGGCAACGCCAGCACCCAATCCACCAGCGCCCGCGCCTTCCCCGCCTGCAGGAGGCTGTAGCCGCTGACGTAGACATAATCGCCCGCCTCGACTGGCACGCTGCCCAGGTCTTGCGCAGTCATTTCGCCTTCGGCACCGATGTAGGAAACGAAACTGCGTTCGGCCGAGGCGTCGGTGATGGCGACGCATAACCCGGTATCGCGCTCGGCGCGCTCAGCAATGCCGATCCGGATGCCTTCGGCGTTCATTGCTTCACGCGCCAGGTCACCGAATCGCCCGGTGCCGTGGCGACCGAGGTAGACCACCGAAAGACCATTGCGCTGGGCGGCTGCCATTACATTAAAACCGCCGCCAGCCTGGAAACTCGCGGACTGCGCCAACACATCGCCCCCCGCTTGCGGCAATTTATCCACGGCCATGACCAGGTCGATGATGACCTGGCCGGTGTGCAGCATCTTAGGCATGAGCATTCTCGATCAACGCGGCCCGACGGTCTTTCGCCCCGCCGAGCACCCGATAAATGCCACCGGCGACCACGAAGGTCACGATCCAGCCGAGACCGTTATGCCCCAGCCACGAGTCGGACAGGAAGCCTTTGAACCAGACGTTTTCTGCCGTGGTGCCGATGGTGGTGAAACTGAAACCGAGCACGATCGCCACCGCCCAGGCACCGAACGCGCGCCACTCGACGCCGCCGTGATACCAGTAGGCGCTACGCGGGCTGACGTCCAGCAGGTCCTTGGGACTGTAGTAATGACGATGAATCAGATCGACCACGAAGATCCCTACCCATGCCGTGATCGGCACCGCCAACAGGGAAATGAAGATGATGAACGGGCCATAGAAACTGTCGGCGATCAACATGAAGTAAATCGAACCGGCGAAGATCGCCACGATGTCCACCACCACGGCGTAGACGCGCTTGACTTTCAGGCCGAGGGTCAGCGTGGTCAGGCCGGCGGAATACACCGACAGGTTGTTCGACAGCAGCAGGCCACCGAACGCGGTGATCAGGTAGGGCACGGCCATCCAGGTCGGCAGCATGTCGCGGATGGCGATGATTGGGTCAGTGGCCTGGGCCAGGTCGCTGTTGCCCACCGACAACAGGCCTCCGAGGGTGATCAACAGCACCAGTGGAATGCCCGCGCCGAACGCCGCTGACGCCACCAGGCGCACGGCCTTCACACTGCGGTGCTGGTAACGCGACATGTCCGCGCCAGCGTTGGCCCAACCGATCCCGGTGCCGGCCGCCATGGTGCCGATACCGATGATCATCGCGCTCATAGGTGCCGGTGCGGCGTTGAACACCGCGCTCCAGTCGATGGTGGCGCAAAGGAAACCGCCGACAAGGATATTCAGTGCCCCGAACACATAGGTCGCCCACTTCTGGATCACCAGCAATGTGGCGTGACCGAGGCCGGACACCGACAAGGTCAGCAGCACGAATATCGCGATGAACAGCAGGGTCAGCAGTGGCGCGCTTTTGGCCTCTACCGGCGAACCAAAGAGGATCGAGCACAGCGACAGCAGAACGAACGCGGCGGTGGTGGTGTTGACGGTTTCCCAGCCCAGACGCGACATCAGCGACACCAGGGTCGGGCCAATATTGCCGCGCACGCCGAAGATGGCGCGTGACAGGGTCAGGCTTGGCGCGCGGCCACGACGACCGGCGATGGATATGATCCCGACCACCGCGAAGGAACCGGCGGCGCCGAGGATCGCGACAATGATTGCCTGCCAGATCGCCAACCCGCGAAACGCCACGAGGGTCGCGCCCAGCGGCAGGCCGAGAATGGAAATGTTGGCAGCGAACCAGACCCAGAACAGCTGCAGCGGATGGCCATTGCACTCGGCCTCCGGCACCGGCTCGATGCCGCGGGTTTCCAGTTGCCCGGCGTTCGATGAACTCATGAAAAATGCTCCTGTTGCCATTTTTGTGGTTGTGGGCAATTCAGATATTGGGTGGCCCGCGACAATCCCCTGTAGGAGCTGCCGCAGGCTGCGATCTTTTGACCTTGATTTTCAGCGACCTCAAGGCCGCCAAGATCAAAAGATCGCAGCCTGCGGCAGCTCCTACAGGGGCTCCTCAGCGCAGGGTGAGGAGTCCTCTGACGAGGGGTTCAAGTTCCAGATCATTGACCGCCTTGACCTTTTCGATCATCGCCACCGGCCAACTCTCCAACCCAAGGCAAGCCCCGAGCATCGCCCCCAGAATCGCCGCGATGGTGTCGGTGTCGCCGCCCAGGCTTGCCGCCATGCACAGCGCGTCGAAGGCATTCATTTCGCCGATGGCCACTTGCTGGGCCAGGGCAAACGACACCACCACCGACTCCTGGGACGCCACCGAGGTGCCGATCACGTCGTACAGCACATCGGCGAGCAACGCCTTGTCACTGTCGACGCTGATGCTGCGCGCCCAACTGATGCGCGAAGCGATTCGTCCGCCGGCAACCCAGTGGCCATGGCCTTCGGCTTGCTGGGCGATTTGCTGGCCGAGGTTCAGCGCCTCGCCCAGGTCCATGCCATTGATGCCGGCGGAAACCACCGCCGCCACCGCTGCCGCGCTGGAAATGCCCAGCGTGGTGTTGTGGGTGACCTGGCAGGCCTGCACCACGGCATCGATGAAGCGCTCGGGACTGGCCACGTCCGCGGCAATCCCGACCGGCGTGATCCGCATCGCCGCGCCATTGGTAGTGCCGTAGCGACCAGCTTCTTCGGGCGAATGGCCGGCGAGGATCATTTCGATCGCGCGTTTGGTCGAAGGGCCGAGCAAGTCCTGCGAGCCCTTGGCCTGCATCACGGCTTCCCATTCGATCAAGCGCTGTGCCAGCACCGTGGGTTGGATATTGCCTTGACCTTCGAGCAACAGTTGGCCGACCAGAATGGCTTGTTCGGTG
This sequence comes from Pseudomonas sp. V98_8, assembly GCF_029967975.1. NCBI lineage: Bacteria > Pseudomonadati > Pseudomonadota > Gammaproteobacteria > Pseudomonadales > Pseudomonadaceae > Pseudomonas > Pseudomonas sp. V98_8. The sequence goes on along the minus strand of NZ_JASCAE010000079.1, from coordinate 41,068 downwards.
TCGTCGGTGATCGAGCCCTTGGGCATATTGGCGGCGATCGGCTGATCGGGACCGGCATCTTCAAGGCCGGTGATCTCGCCAAAGCGCGCCCGAATCTGGCTGCGACTAAGGGATTGGGTCGGCATGCCAAGCGCATCGCCCAGCGCCAGGCCATAAAACGCGCCTAGCGCACGATTGAGCGCCGTCATTTCGATGGTCCGAATTGCAGGTGCAGGCGAAAATGCACAGGATCGAGCAGGCTTTCCACCTGTTCCATGAAGCGGTTTTTCCGGTCATAGGTGGTGCGCAAGGCCTTGAGGAAAACCGTGCCGACCGGCCGCCCCAACAGTTCGGCATCGGTGGCGTTCAACGGCTCGGCGCCGATCCATTGATCACCGCGCTCGCCGATATAGCCATAGGCGGCCAACGTGATGGTCAGCGAGTTATCGATCAAGCCAACCCGCGGCAGGCTTTCCAGGCCGCCGGTAGCAGGCATCAATGAGCGTTCAAGGGAGACCAGCGTGCCATCGTTGGAGCGGCGGCGACGGTCCAGGGTGATGAACTGGTCAGTGCCGAAACGCGGTAGCAGGTCGGGACGGCTCACGGCTTCCAGCCGCAACACTTCGGTATTGACCAGTGCGCCGCTGTCGGCAAGGGCCTGGGCCCAGCCGCTGCGCTGATCCAGTACCACACCGTCGAAAGTGACGATGGACCCGACCCCGCTTTGCGTCGCAATGTAGTTGCGCCGTTTCAGCTCGGCCAGCGCTTCACGCAAGGTTCCTCGGCTGACTTTGAATTCTTGAGCCAACTGATGCTCGCCCGGCAGATGAAAACCGTCCTCCATGAGACCGCTTTCGATGCGCCGAATGAGTTCGTCGACCACCCGTTGTTTCTTGTCAAAGCGTACCTGTCTAATCATGTACAAATTGATACCCGAAACGGGTTGCGACGGGCAAGAAATATTTACGGGAGATGACAGAAGGGATCGTTCCCACGCCTGCGTGGGAATGCAGCCCGGGACGCTCTGCGTCCCTTTCGAGAGCTGGAACGCGGAGCGTGGGAACGATCAATTGTAGGGTTAACGCTGCTTGAGGCGGTCGATGACGACGGCCAGCAACAGGATCGATCCGCGGATCACGTACTGGTAGAACGTATCGATGTTTTTCAGGTTCATCGCGTTCTCGATGATTGCCAGGATCAACACCCCGGCAATCACATGCCGGATCATGCCGATCCCGCCACTGAGCGACACGCCGCCGAGCACGCAGGCCGAGATTACCGTCAGCTCGAAGCCCTGGCCGATCATCGGCTGGCCCGAGGTCATGCGCGATGCCAGGATCACCCCGGCCAGTGCACCGATCAGGCCGTGCACGGCGAAGATGATGATCTTGGTCCGGTCAACGTTGACCCCCGCCAGCAGCGCCGCTTCCTGGTTGCCGCCGATGGCCATGGTGTTGCGCCCGTAGGTGGTGTAGTTGAGCAACCAGCCAAAGAACAGGAAGCAGACGATGGTGATCAGGATCGGCACCGGAACGCCGAACAACTGGCCGTTGCCGAATACGAAGAACGACTCCTGGGACACCCCCACCGCCTTGCCATTGGCGAAGATGTAGGCCAGACCGCGCACGATCTGCATGGTCGCCAGCGTGGTGATCAGTGCGTTGACCCGCAGCTTGGCAATCACGATGCCGTTGATCAGGCCGACGATCAGCCCCATCGCCAGCGCCGCGCTGACACCGAGAAATACGCTGTCGGTGTCACGCATGACCACGGCGGCAACCACCCCGGCGCAGGCGATCACCGATCCCACCGACAAGTCGAAATGCCCGGACGCCAGGCAGTACAGCATGGTGCATGCCGCGATCCCGGTGGTGGAAATCGCCAGGCCCAGGCCGCGCATGTTCAATGGCGAGAGGAAGTTGTCGATCAGCAAGGTGCAGAGCACGAAGATACCGACGGCCGCCAGCAGCATCACCCAGTCATCGAGAAAGCGCCGCAGGTCCAGGGGTTTGCGTGCAGTCGGCAGGGTTTCGTTTTGGGTTGTCATCATAGTCACCTCTCAGTTCGCCACGCCGTCAGCGCGTTGGCGCGGCAAAGCCAGTTGCAGCAGGTTGGATTCATTTGCCTGTTCGCGGCTCAGTTCGCCGCGCAGCGCGCCTTCGCACAACACCAGGATGCGGTCGGAAATGCCCATCACTTCCATCAGGTCGCTGGACACCACGATCACCGCAATGCCGCTGGCGGCCAGGTTATGGATGATCTGGTAGATTTCGGCCTTGGCGCCGATGTCGATGCCACGGGTGGGCTCGTCGAGCAGCAGGACTTTCATCGGCATCGACAGCCAGCGACCGAGAATGGCCTTCTGCTGGTTGCCGCCGGACAGGAACTTGATCTGTTGCCCGGCGTGTGGCGTTTTTACCTTGAGCGCCTTGATCTGCTTGTCGGCGTTGCCCTTCTCCCACAGGCCACGCAACAGGCAACCAAAGGTTGAATGCGCACCACGGGCGCTGATGTTGATGTTCTCGGCGACGCTTGCCAGCGGCAGGATGCCCTCCTTCTTGCGGTCTTCTGGGCAGAGCAGGATCCCGGCCGCAATCGCATCCCGGGGCGAGCGCAGTTTCAGTTCATGGCCGCGCAGTTCAAGACGCCCGGCGCTGTTGCGCTCCAGCCCGCTAAGCAGGCGAAACAATTCCGTGCGCCCCGCGCCGACCAGGCCGAACAAGCCAAGGATCTCACCCTTGTGCGCATCGAAACTCACCGGTTCGCGCAGGCCTGGCCCGAGCAGCGCATCGACCTTCAACGCCACCGCGCCGCGCTGGCGCGGGCGGTAATCGTAGATGTCCTGAATGTCGCGACCGACCATGCAGGTGACCAACTGATCATGGGTCAACTCGCTCATGTCTTCGAAGGTGCGCACGTAACGGCCGTCCTTGAACACCGTCACCGCATTGCAGATGCGGAACACCTCCTCCATGCGATGGGAGACGTAGAGCACCACTTTGCCTTCATCGCGCAGCCGACCGATGATCGCCATCAAGCGGTCGATCTCCCGCGCCGAAAGACTGCTGGTGGGCTCGTCGAAAGCGATGACATGCGCACCACGGGACAACGCCTTGGCGATCTCGACCAGCTGCCGCTGACCGAGGGACAAGCGCCCGACTTTCTCCTGCGGGTCGATTTCGTCGGCCAGGCCCCTGAGACAGGCCAGGGCTTGCTGACGCAAAGTTGCGCGATTGATCAAGCCGAAACTGGCCGGCAGGTGACCGAGAAACAGATTTTCCGCCACGGTCATTTCCGGCACCAGGTGCAGTTCCTGATGAATCACCGCGACCCCGCTGCCAATGCTGTCGGCCGTGGACTTGAACGCCATCGTCCGGCCGCCGATCTGCAGGTCGCCGCTGCTCGGGGTGTAGGCGCCGCCGAGGATTTTCAGCAGGGTCGACTTGCCGGCACCGTTCTCGCCCATCAAGGCATGAACCTGCCCCGGATGGGCGACGAAGTTAATGTTGTCCAGCGCCTTCACACCAGGAAAGGTCTTGCCGATCCCGTTGAAGCGCAAGCTGCCACTGCCACTCAAAGAGCTGCCGGTGTGTTGTTGTACTTGTCTTTGGGCCATAACCACCTCATCGCACAGATCAGGCAACCCCGCTTCCAGGGTCACCGATGAAATCAACCGGCCCTCAGTTCCACAGGCCAATCTTTTCCAGTTCCTGCTTGAAGTTGTCGCGCGTGATCAGTGTCACGTCGTCCATGGCGGTGTATTTCGCCGGTTCTTTGCCGCTGGTGACCCACTCGTACATCATGCTGGCGGTGTTGTAGCCCTCGATGTGCGGGCTTGGCAGCATCGACCCGTAGAAGCCGCTGTCGGGTTTCTTAAGCTCGCCAATGGCGTCGGTGCCGTTGATGCCGATGCCGACCACGTTCGACGCGGCAAAACCGGCGGCTTCAGTGGCACGCACGCCACCCAGCACCGTGTTGTCGTTCATGCCGCCGATGATCAGGTTCTTCGCCGCGCTCGGTAGCTTCACCAGTGCCGAGTTGGTGGCGTCCATGCTGCCCGGTACGTCGAGGGTTTTCAGGGCCGCGAACAGGATGTGGTCTTTGGGCATGCCGGCATCTTCCAGCGCCTTGACCGAGCCGTCGGTGCGTTTCTTGCCGGTGTCGAGTTCGTTGAAGGTATTGATCACCGCATAGGTGTCTTTCCACTCCCAACCGCGCTTCTTCGCCTCGGTGGCCATGGCGCTGCCTTGCTTCTGGCCGACTTCAAAGGCGGCCATGCCCAGGTATGGGACGTCCTCCATGAACTTGCCACTGGCATCGACGAAGCGGTCATCCACGGCGATCACTTTCAAGCCATTGAGCTTGGCCTTGGCCATGATCGCAGGGCCCAGGGACACGTCCGGCGGGCAGATCACGAAGCCCTTGGCGCCGTTGGCGGCCAGGCTGTCGATGGCCGACAGGGTTTTCTCGCCATCGGGCACGGCGATCTTGATCAGGGTAAAGCCCTTCTCCTTGCCGGCCTTTTCAGCGAAGGCCCATTCGGTCTGGAACCAGGGTTCCTCCGCTTGCTTGACCAGAAAACCGATTTTCACTTCCTCAGCCGCCAGCAGCGTGCTGCTCAGGCTGAACGCGCTGACCGCCACGGCGGCGCAGCATAGGGAACGGATGGCATGACGACGATTCATAAGCTGACTCCTTGTTGTTTTTGTTGAGCGTAGTGCCAATAGTCATATCGTATGATGATTGAATTTCAGGCGCAGTTTTGCACCTGAGGCCCGGATGACCTAGTCGTGGTACATCACTGAGCGCCCGCCATCGATGGTGATGCACGAAGCGTTGATGAACGGTGCTTCATCACTGGCCAGGAACACTGCGGTCATGGCCACCTCGATTGGCTGGCCGATGCGCCGCGGCGGGTGCAGGTCAAAGGCGCGCTGACGTTCGGCCTGGGGGTCGGCAAAGCCGTTCCAGTAGTCGACGTTCAATTGGGTTTCGATGTAGCCCGGCGCGATGGCGTTGACCCGAATGCCCTTGGGTGCGTATTCGATACCCAGGGCGCGGGTCAGGCCGAGCAGGCCGTGCTTGGCCACCGGATAAGGGAAGCAGCCTGGAATGATGTGGGTGGAATGGGTGGAGGCGATGTTGATGATGCTGCCGATACCCTGCTCGATCATCTGCGGCAATACAGCCTTGCAGCCGTACCAGGCACCGTCCAGGTCAATGGCGAAGCAGCGACGCCAGTCTTCCTCGGTCATTTCCAACGGATCTCGGAACACGTTGACCCCGGCACAGTTGACCAACACGTCGATCCGCCCGTGAAGCTCAACCGCCAGCCTGGCCATCGCCTGCAAGTCCTGCTGCTGGGAAACGTCGGCCTTGATCGCCACCACGTCAGCCCCTTTGCTCCGCCACTGTGACGCGACGTTTTCGACTTTTTCGGCCTGGATATCGCTGATGACCAGCTTGGCCTGCTGGGAAGCGAAGGTCGCAACGATCGCCTCGCCGATGCCCTGGGCGGCGCCGGTCAGCAGTACGACTTTGTTTTTCAGGCGCTCGCCCTTGGGTGGCTCGGGCACCGGCGGTAACGAAAGAGGTTCAGCCATGGATCAGGACTCCTGTTCGAAAGCACGACGAAAACCGGACGTCAGGTCCGGTCAAAAGGGCGTTGAGGAAGAAACAGGCAGGCGCGAAACGTTTCAGCATCGGGGTGCTTTGAAACGCGGACTCCACGAGGGAGTGCGGGGGAATATCGCTGCATCACTTCACCTGTTTTGTTTTTGTAAGTGTGAGTGCGTGTAACTGATGGCGCCGACTATAAACCCGACGCGCAGGAAATCTCAATATATATATTTGTATCCCATATTTAGGGATTTAACCTGAGAATCGGCTACATAACTTTCCTGCAACGTCGACGCGAATCGCCAGCACCGCCCCATCCAGCGGATGCCCCAGGGGGCTCGCGGCGCTGGTGATGTACAGGGTTTTCAGGTCCGCATCGCCGAATACGCAACTGGTTGGACGGCTGACGGGCAGTTCGACCACTCGATCGACCTGCCCGTCCGGTGTCAGCCTGAGCAGGCAACTGCCATCCCATCGGGCATTCCAGACAAAACCCTCGGCGTCCATTGCCGAGCCGTCCGGGCCGCCGAGAGGATGAGGACCGAACCAGGCTTGTGCCGGGTCAAGATGGCCGTCAGCACGAATGAAGTATCTGCACAACGTGCCGTCGAGACTGTCACCGAAATAGACGGTAGTGGCGTCGTCGCTCCACAACAACGTATTGGGGATACCCAGCCCACGCAGCAGTGGCGTGACCCGCGCATCGCTATCGATTCGGAACAGGCCACCGCAACGCCGTTCGACGGGCAGGTCTTCGCCCTGCTCGCCGATGTTGTTCTGCATGGTGCCAAGCCACAGCCTGCCCTGGGCATCGCAGCGGGCTTCGTTGGCGCGGTTACCAGGCTGCGGATCCGCGACGCAAAACAAGCTCAGTCGCGGTTCCAATCCCGGAGAATCAAGGTCAAGCCGATACACGCCGCTGCTCAAGGTCACCAGCGCATCACCGCTCGTACAGTGGATGAATGCCGACACATGCTCCGGCATCTGCCAGATCTGCACGTTGGCGCCGATCAACCGCAGCGCCTGTTTGCCGGCAATGTCCACCCAGTACAGCGCCTGGGTCGGCGCATCCCAGAACGGACCTTCGCCGAGTTGCGCCCGGTGCTCGGTAACCGCAGTCAACGTCATGAAACCTCCTGCTTTTTTATTGTTTTTCGGTACGAGCCGGCTGGCTGGCGATGGCGTCCTTCAGAGCCGCATCGCCAGCAAGCCGGCTCCTACAGGTTGTCAGCCGGCTTTTTTGTCGGCCATGACCTGCGGGTAATAGCGCTTGATCGCCAGGTCGGCGTTATCGATCAGGGTCATGCAGGCCCACACACCCCGCGCGGTGTCCCGGGCGGCGATGGCGTCGGCCATGTCTTTATGAATGGGCAAGGTGCGGCGCAGCTCGTCGGGGTCGGCGGCGGACACTTCGAAACACACTGCCAACAGTGCGCCCAGGGCCGGGACCATTTGCTCGATGAATTGATTGTGGCTGGCAGCGAGAATGCACTCGTGGAAGAGCTGGTCGGCGCGGTTGTAATCAACGCCACTGTCCACCGCCCGCGCCAACGCGTTGTAGGCCAATGAAATGGCGTCGAGCTGTTCGGCGGTTGCGCGTTCGCAGGCCCAGCGCACGGCCATCGGTTCGATGGTGCGGCGCAAGTCGAGCAAGTCATCGACGAAGTTTTCCGGCAAGCCGCTGCGTGACAGCCAACCTACGACCTGCGGATCGAAGAGGTTCCAGCGCCGCACCGGCAACACCCGCGTACCGACTTTCGGCCCGACTTCGAGCATGCCCTTGGCAACCAGGGTCTTGATGGCTTCGCGGATAACGGTGCGACTGACACCCAGTTGTTCGCCGAGGTCAGCTTCGACCTTGAGCGTCTCCCCCGGCTTGACGTGCCGGGCAGCGATCCAGCAGCCCAGCCAATCAACCGTCGAGGCGTGAAAACTGCTGGACATGGACACCTCAAAGCCGTTTGTGATGGGTGTCCACGCTAATCATCATATGATTGGCTGTCAATTCGAATTTTCAAGATCAATGTGGGAGCGGGCTTGCTCGCGAAGGCGGCATGACAGACGACAATGATATTGAATGTTATGTCCTCTTCGTCGGAACGCCGCCCGGAGCAAGCCCGCTCCCACAGTGTTGTGGTCAGGGTTCGAGGCCGATGGAGAAGAACTCTCCACCGCTCCACACGCCCAGCCAACGCTGCCCGTCGATCTCTCGCGTCACCGCCAGCTCTACCAGTTGGTAGAACACATTGCGATGGATCAGTGCTTCGAGATTGGTGCGCACATGCACGTAAGGCGCCGGCTCTTGAGTGGCTGGATCGATCACCACGCGAATCGGGTGCTCGGGACCGGCCTCGGTGGTTTCGTCGACATTGGTGGTGAAGCGCAACACCTGCGCCTCGCCCTCGCCTTCCACGTCCACCGCAATCGCCACGAAGGGCGCATCGTCGACCTTGATCCCGACCTTCTCGACCGGAGTGATGAGGAAGTAATCATCACCGTCACGGCGAATGATGGTGGAGAACAGCTTGACCATCGGCTTGCGTCCGATCGGCGTGCCCAGGTAATACCAGGTGCCGTCGCGGGCGATGCGCATGTCGATGTCGCCGCAAAAATCGGGGTTCCACAGGTGGACCGGTGGCAAGCCTTGGGTCTTGGGGATTTGCCCCAGCAGGTCATTGGCTTTTTGCGGGCCACTCATGGTGCTCTCCTTGAAATTACTGGTCGCTGAGCCCCAATAGGCTACGCGCGTACTGCTGCAGCGGCGGGCCCATCAGGTCTTCTGGTTTTTCGTCGTGGAATGTCAGTAGACCGCCACGACTGTTGATACGTGCAGTATCAATCAAATACTGGGTGCTGGTCTCGATCAACATGATCTGAATCACGCCGGTATCGATACCAAGGCGATCCAGGGCCTCCTGATCCAGCCATTCATCCGAGTTGCCAATGCGGTCATCGGACTTGGCGAAACGGGTATAGAGCAGGTAGTGGGCACCGACGGCACGGGCTTCGCCCATGGCCTGGTCAAGGCCTTGCGGTGTGCGGGCGCGGCGAACCATCGGGAAATACTCGACGAAACCATCGAAGGCGACTTCGGCGATCACATTGGGGCGCGGGTAGACGGCACTGCCCGGCGGCATAAAGGCGCCCTGGGCAATGTAGACGAACGAGTCCGGCTGGATACGCAGGTTATTCACCCGGCGGCTGTCACTGTGGTCCAGCAGGCCGGCGTCACTCATGTGGTAGCGAGTCCCTTCGGCCATGTCGCTGACATTCATGCAGCCACCGAGCGCCATAATGGCCAGCAGCAAAACCAGGCTACGCATCCTATCCTCCAGGGGCCGGTGACGGAAAACCGGCGAATGGCCTTAGGATGCAGCTTTTACGCCAGCTCAAGTGCGTCGCCGCTTGATAAATCGCATTCGCGAGCAGGCTCGCTCCCACAAGGGTTGGCGCCATACCTGTGGGAGCGAGCCTGCTCGCGAAGAGGCCGACTCAGCCGCCGATAATCTTCATGACGGTGGCACCACCGGAAAACGCCACTTCCTGCTTGTCACCCAAGGCTTTCACCAGCAGTCGTTGCAACGCCGGCAACGCTTGATGACGCGGCTTGTCCAGCAGATCGCCCACATAGTGGCGATTGCTTGACGACAAACAGCCATGCAGCCAGCCCGTGGACGACAGGCGCAACCGGGAGCAGGTGCGGCAGAACGGCACGCTTTCATTGGCGATCACGCCGAAATGCCCCAGCCCCGGAATTTCATAACGCACAGCGGTGGCATCGACAGGCGCATCGGCCTGGAGATATTCATAACGCTCGCCGATCAGGCCCAGCAGCTGTTGCAGGCTGACAAACTGCTGCAGGAAGGCATTGGAGTCGCTGGCCAGGTGGCCCATGCGCATCAACTCGATGAAGCGCAGTTCATAACCGCGTTCCAGGCAATAATCGAGCAGCGGCATTACCTGATCGAGGTTCTGGCCGCGCAGCGGCACCATGTTGACCTTGACCTTCATGCCCGCTGCACGGGCCTGGTCCATGCCGTCAAGCACCGTCGCCAGATCACCGCCACGGGCAATGCCGCGAAACGCAGGGGCGTCGAGGGTATCGAGGGAAACGTTGATGCGTCGAATGCCGGCATCCACCAGGATCGGCAGCTTCTTCGCCAGTAGCTGGCCGTTGGTGGTCAGGCTGATGTCCTGCAGCCCCATCTGGCCGACGGCCGCCATGAAGGCTTCGAGTTTCGGACTGACCAGCGGTTCGCCACCGGTGATGCGCAAGCGCTCGATACCCGCCGCTTCAATCAGGTAGGCGACGCCACGCGCCATGGCTTCGGCCGACAATTCATCCTGCGCAGCCACCAGCCGCTTGCCGTTGGGCACGCAGTAGGTACAAGCATAATTGCAGGCTGAGGTCAGGCTGACTCGCAAATTGCGGAAACGCCTGCCTTGTCGGTCAACGATCATGATCACTCCGGCGCAAGAATATTCGGGCTTGCTAAAACTTGACTCACAAATCAAGTTTTAGCAAGCCCTCTGCCTGAGTATATTCCTGCACTGCTGCGCCATGTAGCGAAATCACGCGCAATAAGGCGGCCGAATGGCTCAACTGCTCGGGGTATCGCTGTCCCGCTTGCGCTTGTTGCCCATGCGCACGCCGATGTCCATCAGGAACTGGAAGAAGCCTTCCTGGTCTTCCAGCACATTGCTCCAGAACGGCGAGTGGTAGAGCGCTACGGCTCCGTGCACCAGCGCCCAGGACGCGCAATAATGGAAATAAGGTGGCACGTCTTCAAGCTTGCCTTCGCTGATCCGGCCCTTGATAAGCAAGGTCAAGCGTTCGAAGTTCGAGGCGCGGATCTTGTGCAGCTCCTCGACCATCTCCGGCACCTGGTTGCCCTTGACGACCTTTTCTTCCAGGCGGTCAAACAACCGGTACCGCTGCGGGTCGCGCATGCGGAATTCGAAATAGGCGCGGGACAGGGCCTCCTTGTCCTTGTCGACATCGGCCGAATGCAACAGCTCGTTCAAATCGCGCTCATAGTCGAGCATCAGGCGCAGATAGATTTCGGCCTTGGACTTGAAGTGCTTGTAGATCGTGCCTTTGCCGATACCGACAGCATCAGCAATCATCTCGACGGTGACACTGTCTTCACCCTGGTCGAGGAACAGCTTGAGCGCGGTATCGAGAATTTCTTGCTCGCGGCGACGAAACTCACGGACCTTACGAGGTTCTTTATGCATAAGAAAAGGTCTGTAGGGGTCAAAATTCGAAGCCGCGTATTATGCCTAAATTGCGCAAAAATGCACGGATCATCCGACCATATCTGTGTTTCTTGATGATTTCTCGCAACATCGTCCGTTGATGAGAACTCTTCTGAAGCGCCCGTATTCCAAATTTGTTTAAAAACCACGGCCTACAAACTGGACGGTGCGAAATACTGATCAATACTTGAACTGTCGGCGGGGCATCTCCCCCAAGTGTCACGCCGATATTGGTACCAACGGACCGCGTGCCATTGTTTTACTCCTAATGGTCTTAACCCGGATTCACCCCCCAGAACCCGGGTTTTTTTTGCCTGCGATTTAACCTTTTACATGCGCCAACGGAAACAACCGCTTGAAGTTCTCAGTGGTCTGCTCGGCAAATCGCTCATAGGGCTCACCCCGCAACATTGCCAGAAATTCCGCTACTTCGCGCACGTACTGCGGCAGGTTCGGCTTGCCACGGTAAGGGATCGGCGCCAGGTACGGTGAGTCGGTTTCCACCAGCAAACGGTCGGCCGGCACCTTGCTTGCCACATCGCGCAACGCGTCGGCGTTGCGGAATGTGACAATCCCGGACAGGGAAATGTAGTAACCCATGTCCAGGGCGGCTTTCGCCATGTCCCAGTCCTCGGTGAAGCAGTGCAGCACGCCTGCCTGGGGCAGCGCCGCCTCACGCAGCAGGTTCAAGGTATCGGCGCGTGCGCCTCGAGTATGGATGATCACCGGCTTGCCGGTCTGTTGCGCCGCCTGCAGGTGCAATCGGAAAGATTGCTGCTGCAACGCGGCCGCTTCCGGCTCGTAGTGATAATCCAGACCGGTTTCACCGATCGCCACCACGCGCGGATGGTTGAGCTCGTGCAACAGCCAGTCCAAGGCAGGCGCCGCCCCCGGCTGCACATCCAGCGGATGCACGCCGACTGAGCAATCGACATCGTCATAGCGCTCGGCCAGGGCTTTGACATCGGCCGCGTTGTCAGCGCTGACGCCGATACACAGGAAGTGCCCTACCCCACGCTGGCGGGCCGCATCCAGGGCGGCATCCAACGAGCCGTCATGGGCGGCAAGGTCGAGGCGATCAAGGTGACAATGGGAATCTACGAGCATAAAGGGCTGCAACTTACATCGTATGAGTGGGACGGTCGGGTTTCAGGGGTCCGGCCAGGTAGGTTTCGGTTCGACTGCAGGTAATATTATCGCCTTCAATGATGGCTGATGCAGAGTCCAGGCGCAGACGGTCACCGCTGGGTAGGCAGCGTCGCCCATTGCACCAGCAGCGCCTCCAGCAACAACACTCGGTTGAGGTTGGCTTTGCTCAACACCTTCTGCCGCTGGGCGAGAATCCAGTCCTGGATATTCAGGACTTTGTCCTGAGCGGTTTTTTGCGCCAGGTACTGGATCACCTTGCGCATGTCCGTCAGCCCCAACCCTTCTTCATCCTGGGTCAGCTGATAGCGCAGGATCAGGCTCGACCAATCACAGAACCAGTCGAACAGCAGCAACAACGGAATTGCATTCCAGCCTTCGGCCAACTGTGTCGGCGATTGTTGCTGCTTGAGCAACTTCTTCACCCCATCGACCACTTGCGCGCGCTGCTCGCGCACGCCCTGGGCGTTCAGGTTCACGGCGGCCAACGGCGAACCGGCCGCCAGCGTCAGCAACTCGATGCGCTCTTGCGGCGAACAGTCCGGCAAGGCCGTGGCCAGCCAGTCCAGACTCATGGCCTCGCCCGGCAGCGGACAGGCTTGCTGCACACAGCGACTCTTGATGGTCGGCAACAGACGACTGGGCTGGTGGCTGACCAATAGCAATACCGTGTCGCCAGACGGTTCTTCCAGGCTTTTGAGCAAGGCGTTGGCAGCATTGATGTTCATCGACTCGACCGGCTCGATCAACACTACTTTACGCCCACCCAGTTGCGCGGTCTGCACCACGAAACTGACCAGGTCGCGCACCTGGTCGACCTTGATTGCCTTGTCGGCTTCTTCCGGCTCCAGGATGTAGTTGTCGGGATGACTGCCGGCCTTGAGCAACAGGCACGACTTGCATTCGCCACAAGCGCCCTGCGGGGTCGGACGCTGGCACAGCAAACTGGCCATCAAGCGTTCGGCCAGGGCCCGCTTGCCGATTCCAGCCGGGCCATGCAGCAAATAGGCATGGGCGTGTTGCGCACGACCCGCCAGTTGCTGCCAGAGGCTGTCTTGCCATGGATAGGCTTCAGCCACGGCTCAGCTCCAACAGGCGTGGCAGCAAGGCATCCAGGGATTGCTGGACTTGCGCCAAGGGTTGCGCGGCGTCGATCAGCACGTACCGCGCAGGCTCCGCCGCTGCGCGCTTGAGGAATGCGCTGCGCACGGCATCGAAAAAGGCCCGGCCCTCGAGCTCAAAGCGATCCAGGCGTCCACGGGCACTGGCGCGCGCCAGCCCCACTTCCACCGGCAGGTCGAAAATCAACGTCAGGTCAGGGCGCAGGTCGCCTTGGACAAAGGTTTCCAGCGTCGCAATACGCTCCAGCGACAAGCCGCGGCCACCGCCCTGGTAGGCGTAGGTCGAATCGGTGAAACGATCACATAACACCACGGCACCGCGGGCCAGTGCCGGGCGAATGACTTCGGCCAAGTGCTGGGCGCGCGCCGCGAACACCAGCAACAGCTCAGTGTCCGGGTTCATCACCTCATCGACCGGGGCCAATAGCACTTCGCGAATGCGTTCGGCCAGCGGCGTGCCGCCCGGTTCGCGGGTCAGCAGCACCTCGATACCGGCAGCGCGCAGGCGTTCGGCCAGGTATTCGCGATTGGTGCTCTTGCCGGCGCCTTCCGGGCCTTCCAGCGTAATAAACAAGCCAGTCACAGGCAGTCCTTAGTCAGATTCATTGCGGGCTTTGCGGTGGTGTTGTATTCGGCTCGGATTGCGGTTCCGGCGTTGCAGCAGATTCAGGCACGGGATCTTGCGCGGGAACCGCAGGTGCAGCCTCGGGCGCTGATTCTGGCGCTGAGTCGGGCGAAGCCGCCGGGACAGGGGGCTGGGCTTCGGAAGCCTCGGGCTGCGCAGTTTCCGTTTGCGGCACCTCCATTGGCGGTGCATCGGTTGGCGACGCCTGGGTATCCGGCGTTTCGGGCGAGCCCACCGGCGCCGGACTGGAGCGGTAATCGGTGCGACGCTTGAGCTGGAACTCTCGCACGGCATTGTTGTGCGCGTCCAGATCATCGGAGAACACATGGCTGCCGTCGCCGCGAGCGACAAAGTAGAGGCTGGTGCCCTCCACCGGATTGAGTGCAGCGTGGATGGCTTCGCGGCCGACCATGGCAATCGGTGTCGGCGGCAGGCCGGAAATCATATAGGTGTTGTAGGGGGTCGCCTCCTTGAGATGGGCGCGAGTCAGCTTGCCGTTGTAACGGTCACCCAGGCCATAGATCACCGTTGGGTCTGTCTGCAACAGCATGCCGATCTCCATCCGACGCACGAACACGCCGGCGATTTGCCCGCGCTCCTGCGGCACGCCGGTTTCCTTCTCCACCAGCGAGGCCATGATCAGGGCTTGATAGGGACCGGTGTAAGGCAGGTCGGCGGCACGCTGACTCCACTCCTTGGCCAGCACGTCGTCGAGGCGCTGGTAAGCGGTTTTGAGCAATTCGGCGTCGGTCATGCCACGCACGAAGCGATAAGTGTCGGGAAAGAATCGTCCCTCGGGAAAAATCCCGCTATGGCCGAGCTTGTCCATGACCTGGCTGTCGCTCAGGCCTTTCAAGGTTTGCTCGAGCTTTTCTTCCTTGGCCAGGGCCGCACGGACCTGGTGGAAATTCCAGCCTTCGACCAGGGTCAGGCTGTATTGCACCATTTCCCCGCGCTTCCACAGATCGATCAGACCTTCGACGGTCATGCCGGGCGTCATGCGGTACTCGCCGCTGTGCAACGGCTGCTTGGGCAAATTGAAGCGCCAGTAGACGCGCAGCCAGAACGCGTCCTTGATGACGCCGTCGGCTTCCATCCGCAGGAAAGTGCGGTTCGGGGTAGTGCCCTTGGGCACCTCCAGCAATTCTTCCTGTTTGATATTCAGCGGCTGTACCAGCGCCGAATGAATTTTCCAGGCAGAAGCACCTAACATCAGCCCCGCCAGAACCAGTCCGGTTTCCAGCAGCAGCAAGAATTTACGTCTCACGTATCAAGCATCCAGTAGCGCGCGGGCAATGGTTTGGAGTTTACGGGTGAGCGGCCCAACCGGCCAGCTCAGTGCGGCATAGGCGCGCACCGGCCAAACGCCATACACGCTGTTGCAGACAAAAACTTCGTCAGCGCCTTGCAGCTGCTCAAGCGTGATATCGGTGATTTGCAGGGGGATACCCAAAGATTCGGCCTGAGACAATAATTCGGCACGCATCACACCTTCTACGCCGCAGTTGCTCAAATCTGCGGTGATCAACACGCCGTCATGCACCAGGAACAGGTTGCTGAAAACGCCCTCGATGACGCGACCGGCCTGATCGAGCATCAAGCCTTCGGCATGTTCGGTGTCCTGCCATTCGGCACGCGCCATCACCTGCTCAAGACGGTTCAAGTGCTTGAGACCCGCAAGAAGGGGTTGAAAGGAAAGTCGCGTGGTGCACGGGAACAGGCGAATGCCCTGCTCCGCATGGGCATCCGGGTAAACCGCGGGAGGATTACCCGACAGGATACGACGAGCCTGGGCCGAAGTATCGAAAGCGTAACCGCGCAGGCTGTCGCCGCGGGTAATGATCAGTTTGAGCACGCCGTCGTTCAGTTGCTCGGCATAGGTCAACACCTCCGAAACCACGGCAGCATGATCCAGATTGATTGCCAACCGACGGCACCCCTTGGCCAGCCGCACCAGATGACGATCCAGCAGGACCGGAAAGCCATCATGCACAGCGATGGTCTCGAACAGACCGTCGCCGTAGGCCAGGCCGCGATCCTTCAGCGACAATGCGTCAGCCGGCTGACCGTCGACCCAGCTGTCCATCAGCCTGCAAACCGGCGAAACACCAGCGAGCCGTTGGTGCCGCCAAAGCCGAAGGAGTTGGACACGACAACATCGATCTCCATGTTGCGCGCGGTGTGCGGCACGAAGTCGAGGTCGCAGCCTTCGTCCGGCTCATCGAGGTTGATGGTCGGTGGCGCTACCTGGCTGTTGATCGCCAGCACGCTGAAGATGGCCTCGACCGCGCCCGCCGCCCCCAGCAAGTGACCGGTCATCGACTTGGTCGAGCTGACTGCCAACTTGTAGGCGTGCTCGCCAAACACCGACTTGATCGCGTTGACTTCAGCAAGGTCGCCAGCCGGCGTCGAGGTACCGTGGGCGTTGATGTACTGCACCTGATCGCCATTGATCCTGGCATCACGCAGCGCATTGGTGATGCAACGTGCAGCCCCCGCGCCATCGGCTGGCGGCGAAGTCATGTGGTAGGCATCGCCACTGGTACCGAAACCGATCAGTTCGGCATAGATGGTAGCGCCACGGGCCTTGGCGTGTTCCAGCTCTTCCAGCACCAGCGCACCGGCGCCA
Source organism: Pseudomonas sp. V98_8 (assembly GCF_029967975.1). Classification (NCBI taxonomy): domain Bacteria; kingdom Pseudomonadati; phylum Pseudomonadota; class Gammaproteobacteria; order Pseudomonadales; family Pseudomonadaceae; genus Pseudomonas; species Pseudomonas sp. V98_8. The sequence goes on along the minus strand of NZ_JASCAE010000079.1, from coordinate 24,690 downwards.
TTGGACAATACGAAGCCATCTCGGCCCTTGTCCCACGGGCGGCTGGCGCGGGTCGGCTCGTCGTTGCGGGTCGACAGCGCGCGGGAAGCGCCGAAACCACCCATGCCCAGGCCGCAGGCGGCCATTTCGGCACCGCCGGCGATCATCACATCGGCTTCGTCGTACATGATGTTGCGAGCAGCCATGCCGATGCAGTGCGTACCGGTGGTACACGCCGTGGCGATGGCATAGTTAGGCCCCTGTGCGCCCAAGTGGATGGACAGGAAGCCGGAAATCATATTGATGATCGAGCCAGGCACGAAGAACGGGGAAATCCGTCGCGGACCGGTCTCATGCAAGGTGCGACTGGTTTCTTCAATGTTGGTCAGTCCACCGATGCCCGAACCCATGGCCACGCCGATGCGCTCGCGATTGGCGTCGGTCACTTCCAGACCGGCATTGCGCACTGCCTGAAAACCTGCCGCCAGACCGTACTGAATGAACAGGTCGAGCTTGCGAGCTTCCTTGACCGACAGGTAATCCTCGACTTTGAAGTCCTTTACCGAGCCGCCAAAACGGGTGGAATAGGCAGAAAGGTCGGTGTGTTCGATCAGACCAATGCCACTGCGGCCAGCCAGAATGCCCTGCCAGCTGCTCGGCACATCCGTGCCCAGTGGCGACAACATACCCATACCGGTGACTACGACGCGTCTACGCGACACAGCACTCTCCTTTTTTCAAATGACGACTTTGCATCAGGCCTAAAGAAAAAACCGCACGCCATGATGGCAGTGCGGTTTTTCCATGACAGCGAGCAACGATTACAAACTATTACGCCTGGTGGCTAGTTACGTAGTCGATTGCAGCTTGTACGGTAGTGATCTTCTCAGCTTCTTCGTCAGGGATTTCGGTCTCGAATTCCTCTTCCAGAGCCATCACCAGCTCAACGGTGTCAAGGGAGTCGGCACCCAGGTCTTCAACGAAGGAAGCAGTGTTGACCACTTCTTCTTCTTTAACGCCCAGTTGCTCGGCAACGATTTTCTTGACGCGCTCTTCGATGGTGCTCATACCTTGTTTTCACTCCTAATGGACAAATTCAGGCAGCTGGCCAGTGGGTAAGTGTATAGAAAGACTTTTCAGCTTTTCAACTGAAAGCTTCACTCCTCAAACCCGGTGACCCACTGCCTATAAATAGATTGCAGCTTTATAACGGATTTTAGACAGCTCGTATGACATTTTTTTGAAACGATCCGTCACATTTAACTCATGTACATCCCGCCGTTCACCGGGATTGTAGCCCCAGTAACGTAAGCCGCACCGTCCGACGCAAGAAAAGCGACCACAGACGCGATCTCTTGAGCTTGCCCCAGACGACCCAGCGGAATCTGCGTCTGCAAGGCTTCACGCTGTGCCTCGGGCAGTTCGCGGGTCATATCGGTATCGATGAACCCAGGGGTTACCGAGTTTACCGTAATCGAACGCGAACCGACTTCACGCGCCAGAGAGCGGCTGAAACCTTCCAGGCCGGCCTTGGCGGCAGCGTAGTTTACTTGGCCTGCGTTGCCCATGGCACCCACAACCGAGCCAATACTGATAATTCGTCCCCAACGGGCCTTGGTCATACCGCGCAAAACGCCCTTGGACAGGCGGAACAGACTGTTCAGGTTGGTATCGACCACGTCATGCCACTCGTCGTCTTTCATGCGCATCATCAGGTTATCACGGGTGATGCCGGCATTATTGACCAGGATCGCCGGGGCACCGAACTGCGCCTGAATGGTCGCCAGGACAGCCGCCACGGACTCGTCGCTGGTGACATTGAGCTCAAGGCCAGTGCCCTGAATGCCGTTTTCCTTCAAAGTGGCGGCAATGCGCTCGGCACCAGAAGCGGAGGTCGCGGTGCCTACAACGATGGCGCCCTGACGACCCAATTCCAGGGCGATAGCCTGGCCGATGCCGCGGCTCGCGCCGGTGACCAGTGCAACTTTACCTTGCAGACTCATGCAAGCTTCTCCTGATTCAGGCCAGCGCTGCACGGGCGGCAGCGAAAGCGTCTGGGGTATTGAGATTGGAAGTCGATACGCCTTCGGCGCAGCGCTTGTTCAGACCGGCCAGTACCTTGCCCGGGCCGCATTCGACCAGATTGGTCGCGCCTTTGGCGGCCAGGGTCTGTACGGATTCTACCCAGCGTACTGGCTTGTACAGTTGCTCGAGCAGATCACGCTTGAGGGTTTCCAGATCCGCCGGCACCTGGGCGCTGACGTTCTGTACTACCGGGATCTGCGGAGCCTGCCAATCGATCGCGGCGATCGATTCGGCGAAACGCTCGGCTGCCGGACGCATCAGTTCGCAGTGCGACGGCACGCTGACTGGCAACGGCATGGCGCGTTTGGCGCCACGTGCCTTGCAGCCTTCAATGGCACGCTCGACCGCTGCCTTGGCACCGGCAATGACCACTTGTCCCGGGGAGTTGAAGTTGACCGCGCTGACCACTTCGCCTTGTGCCGCTTCGGCACAGGCAGCCAGTACGTCAGCGTCTTCCAGGCCGAGGATGGCAGCCATGCCGCCCTGCCCTGCAGGAACGGCTTCCTGCATCAGTTGGCCACGACGTTCGACGAGTTTGACCGCATCAGCCAGGCTCAGGCTGCCAGCAGCGACCAAGGCACTGTATTCGCCCAGGCTGTGACCGGCCACATACGCCGGGCGCGCGCCGCCTTCAGCCAACCACAGACGCCACAGGGCGATCGAAGCGGTCAAAATGGCCGGCTGGGTCTTATCGGTCTGGTTGAGTTGTTCTTCCGGCCCTTGCTGGGTCAGTGCCCACAGGTCGTAACCCAGGGCATCGGAAGCTTCTTTGAACGTATCGAGGACGACCGGGTGTTGCGCGCCCAACTCGGCCAGCATGCCGAGGGACTGCGAACCCTGTCCCGGAAAGACGAATGCGAGGGAAGCAGACATGTAACAAGCCCCTAATGATCTTGTCGTCGGAGAATTGACGTCCCGCTCAGGGGGACGCAAGAAACTGAGAGTTGGATGGCCATTTGAACCAAGCGGTCACATTTAAGCATTGTCCGACGAAAACGCCTAAAGCAACAAATCCTCCAGACGACCGTGGATACGTTCCGGCAGGTTTTCCTGGATCTCGATCAGAGCACGGGAAATGGCGCTTTGAAAGCCCTGAACCCCTGCAGATCCGTGACTTTTTACGACAATTCCCTGCAAGCCGAGAAAGCTCGCTCCGTTATGCCGAGCCGGGGCGAGGTCGGCTTGCAAGCGCTTCATCAGGGGCAAGGCTAACGCTCCCACCATGCGTGATGGCAGGTTCTTCTTGAACAACGCCTCGATGCGCCCGGCAATCATGGTGGCCAGGCCTTCGCTGGACTTGAGCAGGATGTTGCCGACAAAACCGTCGCACACCACCACATCCGCTTCGCCACGGTACAACCCGTCGCCCTCGACAAAACCGATGTAATTGATGCCACGGGCACTTTGCAGCAAGGTCGCGGCCAGCTTGACCTGCTGATTGCCCTTGATGTCCTCGGTGCCGATGTTCAGCAATGCGACGCGCGGACGCACGATGCCCAGAGTCTCGGCGGCAACCGACCCCATCACTGCAAACTGCAACAGATGCTCGGCGCTGCAATCGACATTGGCGCCCAGGTCGAGCAACTGGCAGTAACCTTTCTGCGTCGGGATCGCCGCTACCATGGCCGGCCGATCAATGCCCGGCAAGGTCTTGAGCACAAAGCGCGACAGCGCCATCAGGGCCCCGGTATTACCGGCACTGACACACGCCTGGACCTTGCCATCGCGCAGCAACTCAAGCGCCACGCGCATCGACGAGTCGGGCTTGCCACGCAGGGCCTGGGCAGGTTTTTCGTCCATGGTAATGACTTCGGACGCCGGAGTAATCGACAGGCGCGCGCGATCCACAGCCGATTGGCCAGCGATCAATTCTTCAAGAAGGGAGGGTTGACCGACGAGGGTCAGGGACAGCGAGGGCGTGGCAGACAGGCAAGCAAGACTGGCCTGGACAATGCTGCGGGGACCGAAGTCCCCGCCCATTGCGTCAATCGCGATGACTTGAGCGGACAAGTGATTACTCGTCAGCGCCCTTGTCGATCACTTTACGGCCACGGTATACGCCTTCTGGCGATACGTGGTGACGCAGGTGAACTTCACCGGTGGTTTTTTCTACAGACAGGGTGCTAGCCTCGAGAGCGTCGTGCGAACGGCGCATGTCACGGGCAGAGCGGGATTTTTTGTTCTGCTGAACAGCCATAATTGATTAACTCCTAAACGTTTGGGTCACGCTTTAACTGCGCCAATACACTGAACGGGTTGGACCGCGTTACCTCGTCCTCGCTCGGTTCGGGCTCATCTGCTCCCGCCGGCTGCTGGCATTCTTCCGGATGATGAGCAGGCACAATGGGCAAGGCGAGCAGAAGCTCCTCCTCGATCAGTGACTGCAGATCCAATGGATCTTCGCCCAGTTCCAGCACGTCATAACCTTTCGGCAACGACTGGGTATTCGCACCCTCCTTCACCACAGCGTAACTGCATTCGCTATGGATCGGCAGGGTGACCAGCTCAAGACAACGCTGGCAAACCATTTTGACTTCAGTGTCGATAAAGCTGTGGATGACCACAGATTTACGTTCATCTCGTTCAAAAACGAATTTAGCCTGCACCGTACCGACATTGTCGGAAAGCGGGTCGCAGAGTCTCTCCAAATCGGCCAGCAGCATTTCACCTTGGAGGGTGGTGCCACGATCAGCCAATTTGCGCGGGTCAACGTGAGGTGGAATCGGGTCATTCAACATAGGCGCAGCATTATAGGGATGCACCCGCCCATGTCAAAGGAAATTCAGCCCTGTCCGTCACTTGGAAGCCCCGATAGAATTCATGCCTACCATTTGGAGTTGCGCATGCTGCCTTTATTACTCGCTTCAAGCTCGGTTTATCGCCGGGATTTGCTGGCCCGCTTGCAGCTGCCATTCAGCTGCAGCTCGCCGGACATCGATGAAAGCCATCGCCTCGGTGAATCCGCCGTCGAGCTGGTCAAACGCCTCGCCGAAGAGAAAGCACGCGCACTGGCCGCCAGCCATACCGCTCATCTGATTATCGGCTCAGACCAGGTCGCGGTGCTTGGCGAGCGAATCGTCGGCAAGCCCCACACCTTCGAAAAGGCCCGCGAGCAACTGCTGGCGGCAAGCGGCGCCAGCGTGACGTTCCTCACCGGGCTCGCCCTGCTGAATAGCCAGACCGGCCACTGCCAGGTCGACTGCGTGCCCTTCACGGTGCACATGCGCACACTCGACAGTGAACGCATCGAACGCTACCTGCGCGCCGAACAACCCTACGACTGTGCTGGCAGTTTCAAGGCCGAAGGGTTGGGGGTAAGCCTGTTTCAGAGCACCGAGGGCCCCGACGCTACCAGCCTTGTCGGCCTGCCGTTGATTCGCCTTGTCGATATGCTTCTAACCGAAGGCGTGCAAATCCCCTAAAAGCAAAAGATCGCAGCCTGCGGCAGCTCCTACAGGTGATCGGTGTAGGAGCTGCCGCAGGCTGCGATCTTTTGACTTTAAAAAACTTAACGCAACGACGGACCGTTAAACCCCATCCACATCGCCAGATGCTCGGCCACGCTGGCGCCGAGCTTTTTCGAGAAGCGATCGAACGGCGATTCCTGAACGGTGAAGTCCACCAGCTCTTTTTCGCCGATCACATCCCGCGCGACATAACTGGCATTACCCAGGCCGTCGATCAAGCCCAGCGGCAGCGCCTGCTCACCCGACCAGACCAGCCCGGAGAACAGCTCCGGATGCTCCTTGTCCTTCAAACGATCGCCACGACCCTGCTTGACGCTGTTGATGAACTGCTTGTGGGTGGTATCGAGCACGCCCTGCCAGAACGCCGTTTCTTCAGGCTTCTGCGGCTGGAACGGATCGAGGAAGGATTTGTGCTCGCCCGAGGTGTAGGTGCGACGCTCCACTCCCAGCTTCTCCATGGTGCCGACAAACCCGTAGCCGGCTGCCGTTACCCCGATGGAGCCCACCAGGCTCGCCTTGTCGGCATAGATCTGGTCCGCTGCACTGGCAATGTAATACGCACCGGAAGCGCCCAGGTCGGAAATCACCGCGTAAAGCTTGGTATCCGGATGCAGACCACGCAGCCGGCGGATCTCGTCATAGACATAGCCTGACTGCACCGGACTGCCGCCCGGGCTATTGATGCGCAGGATGACACCCTTGACCTTGTCGTCTTCGAAGGCGGCCCGCAGGCTACCGACGATGTTGTCGGCACTGGCCGGCTCCTTGTCGGCGATCATGCCATCGATGTCGATCAACGCGGTGTAGTTGCCACTGCGGGTTGCAGCCTTCTCGATATCCATCAGAGGCGTAAACAGCGCCAACGCGACAAACAGGTACACGAAGGTCAACAACTTGAAGAAAATCCCCCAACGCCGGGAGCGACGCTGCTCCTGCACACCGGCCAGCAGGGTCTTCTCCAACAGCTTCCAGCTTTTTTCGTCACCGCTCTCTGCGCTCGCCTTGGCGGGCGCTTTCCATTCGTCGGCCATGCCATTTACCCCAGCAAAAACGTATTAGGCCCGCTGACCCAGCCAGGCGTGCAATTGTGAAAAACGATCGATAGCCAGTCGTGGCTCGAACAGCTTCAGCGCTTCAATCGATTGCGCGCCGTAGCTGACCGCCACCGAATCCATGCCGGCGTTGCGTGCCATCTGCAGATCGAAGGACGAGTCGCCAACCATCAGGGCCTGATCCGCACGCACATCACAATGCGCCAGTATCTGCTCAAGCATCAGCGGATGGGGCTTGCTGGCCGTCTCGTCGGCGGCCCGGGTGATATCGAAATAATTTTCCCAACCGTGAGACTTCAGCACCCGATCCAGCCCGCGACGGGCCTTGCCCGTGGCCACGGCCAGGTGATAGCCCTCGGCACGAAACGCTTCGAGCGACTCGACCACACCCTCGAACAAGGGCGATGGTACCGCCTCCGAGGCGATGTAGTGATCGGCGTAGTGCTGACGAAACGCTACAAGTTCGGCATCGCCGATTTGCGGATACAGGGTACGAATCGCCTCCGGCAGGCCCAGGCCGATGATGCCCTTGACGGCAAGATCATCGCACTGCTCAAACCCGGACCGCTGCGACGCCACGTGCATCGCCTCGACAATCCGACCAATGGAATCGGCCAGCGTGCCGTCCCAATCGAATATCAGCAGCTTGTAATCAGATGGGTGCACTCAGGCGCTCCACGGTTTTAGCCCACATTTCGTCGACAGGCGCCTGCAATTTCAATTCGCCACCATCCGGCAACGGCACGGTCAGCATGTAGGCATGCAGGAACAGGCGCTTACCGCCCAGATCGCGAATTTCCTTGCTGAAACCTTCGTCACCATACTTGCTGTCACCAGCGATGCAATGCCCGGCGTGCAGGGTATGCACACGGATCTGGTGAGTCCGGCCAGTGACCGGCTTGGCTTCGATCAGGGTGGCAAAGTCACCGAAGCGGCGCAGGACCTTGAACACGGTCACGGACTCCTTGCCCTCCTCTTCGTCGACCTCGACCATGCGCTCGCCGGAGCGCAGGTTGCTCTTGCCCAGCGCCGCACGAACCTGCTTGATCGAGCTCGCCCAGTTACCGCGCACCAGCGCCATGTAGCGCTTGTCGACGCCATCACCGCGCAAAGCGGTGTGCAGGTGGCGCAACATGCTGCGCTTCTTGGCGATCATCAACAGGCCCGACGTATCACGGTCGAGGCGGTGAACCAGCTCAAGCTCCTTGCAATCGGGGCGCAACTGACGGAAGGCTTCGATCACCCCGAAGGTCAGCCCGCTACCACCGTGAACCGCAATGCCCGCGGGCTTGTTGATCACGATCAGGGCCTTGTCTTCAAAGACAATCGAGGCTTCCAGGCGCTGCAACAGCCCCTGGGCCAGCGGCACCGGCTCGTCGCGCTCAGGCACGCGCACCGGCGGCACGCGCACGATATCGCCCGCCTGCAGCTTGTATTCGGGCTTGATCCGACCCTTGTTCACTCGCACTTCGCCTTTACGCAAAATGCGGTAAATCAAGGTCTTGGGCACGCCTTTGAGCCGAGCGAGAAGGAAGTTATCAATACGTTGGCCGGCATATTCCGGCGAGACCTCAAGCAGTTGTACGCCTGGAGTCGGGGGGGTAGTCGTCGTCATGGCGCGGATGATAACAATTTTTTATGGAATTGAAGCACTTAATCATTGCTGCTATAGTCGCGAACGCCGCCAAAAGCGGCCTGGCCAGCGGACCAACGGTCAAAAACCGGCCCTGACCAACGCAATTCACCAGGACGCGAGGCCGTCCTACGGGGTTTTCGCTACGTAACGGTGGAGTTTGCAACTGTAACAAGCGCAGGTGACATGAGGCCTGAATCAAACCGCAAAGCAGAGTTTCCACTCGCTTTTCGAGCCAATATTCATGGCCAGTTCACAAAGTGCAGTCAGCTGCGGATGACCCCGAGCGAAACGCTTCGGAAACAACGCCTAAATTAGCCATGATGCGTGACCTCCCCTTTCGGAGCTCACGGTAAATGCCAACCCGCTGCGGATTCTGCGCGCGGCAGCACCCGAATTATCAGGGATACGTGTAGGGTGGAGATGCACAACCGCTGGCCTGTGTAGCAATAGGCTTTATCAAGACGCTTCATCTCGTCCACAGCCGCCGGTTGATTCCTCCTCCTGACTGAGTGCTTAAGTAGCCACAGCAAGCAGGACGCGTACGTCGCGACAAAGGCCCACATTGGCCGGACATCGCTGGACACGGGAATGGCCAACCACTCCCGACGCACCTGACACCGACCATGAGAAGTCGTGTGTGCCGAACGCCGTTTCCGGCAGCCCGGAAACCGACGGTACTACATGAAAAGAATGCTGATTAACGCAACTCAACCCGAAGAGTTGCGTGTTGCACTGGTAGATGGCCAGCGCCTCTACGACCTGGACATCGAATCCGGTGCACGCGAGCAGAAGAAGGCCAACATCTATAAAGGCCGGATTACTCGCATCGAACCAAGCCTGGAGGCTGCCTTTGTCGATTTCGGCTCTGAGCGCCACGGCTTCCTGCCCCTCAAAGAAATCTCCCGCGAATACTTCAAGAAAACCCCTGAAGGCCGCGTCAACATCAAGGACGTCCTGAGCGAAGGCCAGGAAGTCATCGTTCAGGTCGAAAAAGAAGAGCGTGGCAACAAGGGCGCCGCCCTGACCACGTTCATCAGCCTGGCCGGTCGTTACCTCGTGCTGATGCCGAACAACCCGCGTGCCGGCGGTATCTCCCGTCGCATCGAAGGCGAAGAGCGCAATGAATTGCGTGAAGCGCTGAACGGCCTGGTTGCCCCGGCCGACATGGGCCTGATCGTGCGCACGGCCGGCCTGGGTCGCAGCAGCGAAGAAATGCAGTGGGACCTCGACTACCTGCTGCAACTGTGGACTGCCATCAAAGAAGCTTCGCTGGATCGTTCCGCGCCGTTCCTGATCTATCAGGAAAGCAACGTGATCATCCGCGCGATCCGCGATTACCTGCGCCAGGACATCGGCGAAGTGCTGATCGACAGCGTTGAAGCCCAGGACGAAGCCCTGACCTTCATTCGCCAGGTGATGCCGCAGTACGCCAGCAAGATCAAGCTGTACGAAGACAGCGTGCCACTGTTCAACCGCTTCCAGATCGAAAGCCAGATCGAGACCGCGTTCCAGCGCGTCGTTGAACTGCCTTCCGGCGGCTCCATCGTGATCGATCCGACCGAAGCCCTGGTGTCCATCGACATCAACTCGGCGCGCGCCACCAAAGGTAGCGACATCGAAGAAACCGCGCTGCAGACCAACCTTGAAGCCGCCGAAGAAATCGCCCGTCAGTTGCGCCTGCGCGACATCGGCGGCCTGATCGTCATCGACTTCATCGACATGACCCCGGCCAAGAACCAGCGCGCCGTAGAAGAAAAAGTCCGCGAATGCCTGGAAGCCGACCGCGCCCGCGTGCAAGTCGGCCGCATTTCGCGCTTCGGCCTGCTGGAAATGTCCCGTCAGCGCCTGCGCCCATCCCTGGGTGAAAGCAGCGGCATCGTTTGCCCGCGTTGCAACGGCACCGGCATCATCCGTGACGTCGAATCGCTGTCCTTGGCGATCCTGCGCCTGATCGAAGAAGAAGCCCTGAAAGACCGTACCGCCGAAGTTCGTGCACAAGTGCCGATCCCGGTGGCCGCGTTCCTGCTCAACGAAAAACGTAACTCGATCACCAAGATCGAACTGCGTACCCGTGCCCGCATCGTCATCCTGCCGAACGATCACCTCGAAACGCCGCACTTCGAAGTGCAGCGCCTGCGCGATGACAGCCCGGAAGCGGCGATCAACCAGTCCAGCTACGAAATCGCAGCGGCCGCCGCCGAAGTCGAAGAAGTGCAGCCAGCTGCCGCGACCCGCACCCTGGTTCGCCAGGAAGCCGCGGTCAAGACGGCGCCAGCCCGCGCCAATGCTCCGGTACCGACCGAAGTTGTCGCCGCTCCCGTTGCCGCTCCTGTCGCCGCGCCAGAGCCAAGCCTGTTCAAGGGCCTGGTGAAGTCGCTGGTCAGCCTGTTCGCGTCCAAGGAAGAGCCTGTCGCTCCGACCGTGGTTGAGAAACCGGCTACCACCGAGCGTCCGGCCCGCAGCAACGAGGAACAACGCCGCACCGGCCGCCAGCAGAGCCGCACCCGTAACGGTCGCCGCGATGAAGAGCGCAAGCCTCGTGAAGAGCGCGCGCCCCGCGAAGAACGCGCTCCACGTGAACCCCGCGAAGAGCGCCAGCCACGCGAAGTACGCGAGCCTCGTGAGACCCGCGAAGAAACGCCAGTCGTAGCCCGCGAAGAACGCGCTCCACGTGAAGAACGCGCTCCGCGCGCGCCACGTGAAGAGCGTACTCCGCGTGCCCCGCGCGAAGATCGCAAGCCACGTGGCGAGCGTGAGGAGCGTGTGCGTGAACTGCGCGAGCCGCTGGACGCTGTCGCTCCTGCTGCCGCTGCTGTTGCTGCCGCGACCACTGAAGAACGCCCGGCCCGCCCGCCACGCGAAGAACGCGCTCCACGCCCTCCGCGTGAAGAACGTCAACCGCGTGCCGAGCAAGCGGCTGCTGTAGCCGAAGAAGAGCTGACCGGCAACGAAGAGCAACTGCAGGAAGAAGGCCAGGAAGGCGCCGAAGGCGATCGTCCACGCCGCCGCTCCCGCGGCCAGCGTCGTCGCAGCAACCGCCGCGAGCGTCAGCGTGATGCCAACGGCAACGTAATCGAAGGTTCGGAAGAGTCCGAAGCCGGCGATAACACTGAAGCGCCAAGCACTGCTGACCTGGCCGCCGGCCTGGCTGTTACCGCAGCCGTTGCCAGCAGCGTGATCAGCGCTCCGGCCGAAGCACAGGCCAACCAGCAAGCCGAACGCGCCACCGCCGCCACCCTGGAAACGGCTCCCGCCGAAGCGCCAGTGGTGGAAGCGACGACTCCGGTCGAAGCCACAGCTTCGCCGGAAATCGAAGTGGCAGCAGCGCCAGAAGCACAGCCAGTGGTTGAAGCTGCCGCTGAACCAGCCGTGGTTGCAGAACCGGTTGCCGACACCGTGACTGAAACCGTGACCGAGGCCGTTCGTGAAGTTCGCGAAGAGCAAACCGCTTTCAACTGGGTTGCCGAGCCAGCCGTAGCCGAACCCCCTGCTCCAGCGCCGGTTGCTGAAGCCGAGGTGGCGCCAGCGCTGGTCTCCGAGCCAGTTGCCGCTGCCGAGCCAGCTCCAGTGGTTGAAGCGCCGGTTGTTGCCCAAGCGCCTGCTCCGGTGGTTGAAGCCGCGCCAATCAGCGCCCTGACGCCAAGTGGCCGCGCACCGAACGACCCACGTGAAGTGCGTCGCCGCAAGCGTGAAGAAGAGCGTCTGCAGAAGGAAGCCGAACTGGCGGCCGCTGCTGCCCAGGCTGTTGCTGCCGAGCCAGCACCGGTTGCCGCCGAAGTGGTCGAGGCATCTGCCCCGGCTGCCGAAGTCGCTGCCGAGCCGGTTGAGTCGGTGATTGCCGAAGCACCTCGCTCCGTTCAGGAAGCGGTCGAGCAACACGAGAAAGCCCAGGAAAAAGAGCACGAGCCTAAACCTCTCGTCTGATTCCCTCGGCCATTGAAAAGCCCCGCCCGGTGAACCCGGGCGGGGCTTTTTTTTGGTTCTTCACGCAATCCTGGGAAACATGATCGTTTATACCTCTGTAGGAGCGAGCATGCTCGCGATGATCTCAAATGCACCGCGTGTATCCAGGTTCCCCGCGTCATCGTTGACGTCCATCGCGACGGTGCGACGATTCGACATGCTCGCTCCTACAGAAAATCTGCGATTATTTGAAAGTCAGCTTCTCAGGCACATCCACATCCCACAACACACCGGGGTCATCCACCCTCACTTGTACCACCCGCCCCTGGGCAAACAACCCCTTGGCGCCGCGATCGCCTGATAACGCCATCAATCCCGGAGCAAAACTGCGTCCAAAGCCCACCGGATGCCCGTACTCACCCTCCTGTACCGGCACGCTGACGCAGTCATCGGCTATCTGATCCACAACGCGTTCAATACTCGATGGCAGGATGAACGGCATATCTCCCAGTACCATCAGCCAACCATCAAGTTGAGCGCATGCCGCCACCCCTGCCGCAATGCTGTCGCCCATTCCGGTCGTTTCGATCAGGACGATCTCGCAGCCATAGGCCTTGGCCATGCGACTGACTTGCGGACGAGCGGCCGTGGTCACCAGAAAGCGCTTATCCAGCGTGGAAGGCAGATTCACCAGGACTTGTTCGATGACCGATCGAACCGCGCCATCACGCCCCTTGCAGTCAGCCAGCAGCTTGTCCTTGTCGTCGCCCGCGACCTGTCGGAAACGACTGCCCTGCCCCGCCGCCAACACGATCACTCCGATGGATTGACTCATACACCCTCCCGCAGCGGTTTCTTCTGCTTAAGCTCGATACCATTCTTGATCGCCACAATCTCGGCCATCAGCGACAAGGCGATTTCCGCCGGGCTGTGGCTGCCGATGTGCAAGCCGACCGGGCCGTGCAACCGCTCGATGGCCTGCTGTGACAGACCGAGCAGAGCCAGGTTGTCCCGGCGCTTTTGGCTGTTGACCCGGGAGCCGAGTGCACCAACATAAAAGGCCCGGGAGTCAAGGGCCGTCAGCAAGGCCATATCATCCAGGCGCGGATCATGAGTCAGCGCAACGATAGCCGTGCGCTCGTCGGTCTGGATGTTCAGCACCGCCTCATCGGGCATGCCCGAGACGAATCGACCGTGCTGTTCCTCCCAGCCGTAGACGAATTCGCTGCGCGGATCGCAAATCAGCACTTCAAAATCCAGCAGCCGTGCCATCTCGGCGACAAAGCGAGACAACTGCCCGGCACCAATCAACAACAAGCGCCAACGCGGGCCATAAATGGCCCGCAGGGTCTGCCCATCGAAAGCCAGCACATCGGTCTTGGCGGCGGGCTGCAAAATGACTTCCCCGGTCGCGATATCCAGCGAACGCGCGACGATTTCATGGCCCTCGCAGCGCGCCAGCAACTCGGCGACCCACGCAGGATCGCCAACGCGCTCCTCGGTCAAACGCAAAGTGCCGCCGCAGGGCAAACCGAAGCGTGCCGCCTCCTCACGGGTGACGCCGTAGGTGATCAGTTGCACCGGCGGTCCGTCGGCCGCAATGCGACCGTCATGCAAACGGGCAATCAGGTCGTCTTCGACACAACCACCGGACACCGAGCCAATCACCACGCCGTCCTCGCGCAATGCCAGCATTGCACCAGGCGCCCGGGGCGCAGTACCCCAGGTCTGCACGACGCTGTACAACATCACCCGCTGGCCGGCGCGACGCCATTCCAGCACGCTGCGCAGGACATTCAGATCGGCACTGTCCATCACGCCTCGACCTTCTGCCAACCCTGTAATTGATAACGGACCGGCAGGCTGCGGATACGCTTGCCGGTGGCGGCAAAGATCGCGTTGCACAGCGCCGGTGCAATCGGTGGCACACCCGGTTCGCCGACACCGCCCAACGGCACATTGCCCGGCGGCGTTACCAGGTGCACCGCGACCTCCTTGGGCGCCAGGGACATGCGCGCCACCTCGTACATGTGGAAGTTGTCCTGCTGGACCTTGCCATCCTTGAAGCTGATTTCGCCCAGCACCGCATTGCCCAGGCCCATGACGCAGGCACCTTCGAACTGCGAACGAATCCGCTCGGGGTTGATCTGCGGCCCGCAATCCACGGCAATGTCAGCTTTGTGCACGATCAAGGTGCCATCGTCCTTGACTTCAACTTCGATCACTGCCGCCACGTACGTCACGAAGCTGTAGTGCACCGCCAGGCCCAGGCCTCGGCCCTTGGGCAACTCACGTCCCCAACCGGCGGCCTTCGCGGCAGTTTCCAGTACCGTGCGCAGGCGAGCGGTATCGATCGGATAACGCTCGGGCGATTCACCGTAGTTCCATTCTTCACTCAAGGTGCGTGGATCGATCTGGCGGTCCGGGCCGAGCAATCTGACCTGGTACTTGAGCGGGTCTTCTCCGGCCTTGTGCGCCAGTTCATCGATGAAGCTCTGGATCGCAAAACCGTGGGGGATGTTCGATACCGATCGATACCAGCCAACCCGCGTATGGACAGTGGCCTCGGGGTTTTCCAGGCGAATGTTGGGAATTGCGTAGGCCATGTTGGTGAAGCCCATGCCCAGCTCGAAGGCGGCCTCATGGTTCATGCCCGGCGCAAACAACGCAGTGATGCTCGGCGCCACCGTGCGGTGCAGCCAGCCGGAGGGCAAGCCGTCCTTGTTCAGGCTGGCCTTGAGGTATTCGGCCGACACCGTGTGAAAATAGGAACAGTGAATATCGTCTTCACGGGTCCATTGCACCCGCACTGCCTTGCCGGGGAACTCCTTGGCCAGGATGGCCGCTTCGATAATGAAGTCGGGCTTGGACTTGCGCCCGAAGCCTCCGCCCAGCAACGTCACGTTGAAGGTGACTTTATCGAATGGCACGCCCAGGCGTTCGGCGATCCGCTCGCGGGTGACCTGTGGCGCCTGGCTTGGCCCCCAGGCTTGGCAAACACCGTCCTTGTAGCGAGCGATGGCAACCATCGGCTCCATTGGCGATTGTGACAGGTGCGGCAAATAGTAGGAGGCTTCCAGTGTGCTGGCGGCATTGGCCATGGCGTCGTCGATATTGCCGGTATTGCGCACCACTTTGCCCGGCTTGAGCGAAGCGGCCTCGAGCTCCTTGCGGTAGGCGATCGAGTCGTAGCTGGCGTTGGGGCCGTCGTCCCATTCGATTTTCAACGCCTCGCGACCCTTGATCGCCGCCCAGGTGTTATTGGCCACCACCGCGATGCCGCCCAGGGGTTGAAACTCCGAGGGCAGTGGACGGCTTTCAATCTGGATGACCTTGACCACTCCCGGCACTTTCATCGCAGCGCTGCCATCGAAGCTCTTGACCTTGCCGCCATATACCGCCGGCCGGGCAATGACGGCAAACAGCATGCCATCGAAATGCACGTCTGCGCCGTATACCGCGCGGCCGTTGACGATATCTTCGCCATCGATGGCCCTGGTGCCTTCCTTGCCGATGTAGCGAAACTCCGAGGGCTGCTTGAGTCGCAAGCTGTCCCTGGCCGGCACGGCCAAGGCGCCGGCTGCGGCGGCCAGAGCGCCATACTCCAGTTCGCGACCGGAAGGCTTATGGATGACTTTATGCAGCTGCGCATGGCATTCGCCAACCGGCACTTTCCATTGGTCGGCGGCGGCCTGTTCCAGCATGGTCCGGGCGGCGGCGCCGCAGCGGCGCATCGGTTCGTACCAGTGACGCATGCTGCGCGAACCATCGGTGTCCTGGTTGCCGAACCGCACTTCATCGCCCGGCGCCTGTTGCACCTTGACCCGCGCCCAATCGGCTTCCAGCTCGTCGGCCACCACCATGGTCAGGCTGGTCCGTACGCCCTGGCCCATTTCCGAACGGTTGCAGACCACCGTCACCGTGCCATCAGTGGCGATGCTCACATACACCTTGGGATCGTCGATCCAACCATTGGGCATGCCATCGGCGCCGAACTTTTTCTGCGCCTCTTCGGCAAACGCGTCTTGCCAGCCCCAACTCGCGGCAACCACCAGCGCACTGGTGGCCCCCACGCCCTTGAGGAAACCCCGCCGACTGAGGTTGCTCAGGGCGAAATCATTCGGTAACCGGCTCATGCCTTGGCCTCCTTCAGGTGAGTGGATGCCTGGCGAATGGCGGTCTTGATGCGGTTGTAGGTGCCGCAGCGGCAGATGTTGCCGACCATCGCCTCTTCGATCTGCTCATCGCTGGGGTCGGGATTGGTCTTGAGCAGCGCAGTGGCGGACATGATCTGCCCACCCTGGCAGTAACCGCATTGGGCCACGGCCGTGTCGAGCCAGGCTTGCTGCACGACTTTGCCGACCGGGTCGGCGTGCAGGTTGTCGATGGTGGTGACATTCTGGCCGACGACCGAGCCAATCGGCGTGATGCAACTGCGCGCGGGAGCACCTTCGATATGAATCGTGCAGGCGCCGCAAAGGCCCATGCCACAGCCAAACTTGGTGCCGTTGTAACCGGCCACGTCGCGAATCGCCCAGAGCAAGGGCATATCCTCGGTGACATCGAGTGGATGGTCTTGACCGTTGAGTTTCAGGGTAATCATGGGCACGCCCGCATAGTTATAAAGGTCATGGGGTCGAGCAATCTGCCGCCGGGAGGTCGGCGGTTGGCATAACGCAGATCTACTCAGGCTAATAGGGCTCTCTTATGCCGGACGGAGACGTCTGCACCGGGCCTTTGATGGAACAAATGCAATGCATCGTTAGCTCGCTAAGTTAACCCAGCATTAACAAAAAAGCCCTGCACTTTTCATCAGTGCAGGGCTTTGAAGTCCACCTTGAAAGCGTAGCCTCAATAGCGGTTCGGCTCCATTTCCAGGTCGACATGGAAACGCTCTGAAATGTCTTTCTGGATGCGCTGCGCCAGGTGCAGCAGTTGCAGCCCTGTCGCACTGCCGTAATTGACCAGCACCAGTGCCTGCATTTTGTGTACGCCTGCATCGGCATCGCGGAAGCCTTTCCACCCTGCCCGCTCGATCAACCAGCCGGCAGCCAGCTTCATCTGTCCGTCGGGTTGCGCGTAGGCCACCAGGTCCGGGTATTCACCCTTGAGCTGTGCGACCAGTGCCGCTGGGACCAAGGGGTTCTTGAAAAAGCTGCCGGCATTGCCGAGCACCGCCGGGTCCGGAAGCTTCTCGTTGCGAATGCTGCAAATGGCCTGACTGACGTCCGTGGCCGTCGGATGATCGATGCCCTGCTCGGTCAGGCGCTGACGCACAGGACCGTACTCCAGGTGCAGGTGGGCGGTGCGATCGAGGGTGAAACGCACGCGCAGGATCAACCAGCGCCCAGGCTCCTGTTTGAACACGCTGTCGCGGTAGGCGAAGTTGCATTCTTGCAGACTGAAGTCGCGCAGTTCGCCAGTCTGGCGATCCAGGGCGGTCAGGCCGGCGAACACGTCCTTGATTTCCACGCCATAGGCGCCGATGTTCTGCATGGGGGCCGCACCAACGGTGCCGGGAATCAGGCTAAGGTTTTCCAGGCCTGACAAGCCCTGCACCAGGGTGTGTTGCACGAATGGATGCCAGGGCTCGCCCGCCTCGGCCTCGATCACGACCTTGCTGCCATCGTCGCTGATCACGCGTATTCCGCGGGTCGCCATGCGCAGTACCATCGACTCAATGTCAGCGGTCAGCAGCAAGTTGCTGCCACCGCCGATCACCAGCAAGGGCACCTGGTGTTCCCGCGCATAGGCCAGGGCCTCACGCACATCGGCGTCGCTATGGGCCTCGGCAAACAGGCGGGCCTGGACATCCACGCCAAAGCTGTTGAACGGCTTGAGCGAAACCTGGGATCGCAGTTGCAAACTCATAACCGTTCCTTCAGTTCGATCACCAGCAGGTCACTGGCGCGCTCGATCAAGTCCAGCACGTGCTCGAAGCCATGTTCACTGTCGTTGTACGGGTCCGGGACTTCCTCGACCTGCGCCGGGTAGCGACGCAGGAACAGGTCCAGCTCCGCCTTGCACTTGGGCGGTTGCAGATCCATGAGGTTGCGCAGGTTACTGTTGTCCATCGCCAGGATCAGGTCGTACGTGGCGAAATCGGCACGGGTGACCTGCTGGGCGCGCTGGGCGGACAAATCGTAACCACGGCGTTTTGCCGCCGCCTGGCTGCGCTTGTCCGGCGCGCTGCCCACGTGCCAGTCGCCGGTGCCGGCAGAGGCCACTTCGACTTGATCGGCCAGCCCCGCTTCACGCAATTTATGCCGCAGAACGCCTTCGGCCGTGGGTGAACGACAGATATTGCCCAGACAGACAAACAGAACCCGCATCAGGCCTCCAGCAGGCGACGAACGCGCTCGAGGTCTTCAACGGTATCGACGCCGGCAGGCGGCGCGATCAGTGCATCGGCGACGTGGATCCGTACCCCGTGCCACAAGGCACGCAGTTGTTCCAGGCACTCGGTGTTTTCCAGCCAGCACGGGCCCCAGCTGACGAAGTCATGCAGGAAACCGGCGCGGTAGGCATAGATGCCGATGTGGCGGCGATACGGCACGCCTTCGGGCATTTGCTCGAGGCTCTTGGCGAACGTGTCCCGTGCCCATGGCAACGTGGCGCGACTGAAGGTCAGCGCCAGGCCATTGAGGTCACTGACGACCTTGACCACGTTGGTGTTGAACAGGCTCTCCACGTCTTCGATCGGCTCGGCCAGCGTGGCCATGCGCGCTTCGGTATGGGCAGCCAGGTTTACGGCCACCTGGTCAATGACACTCGGCGGTATCAACGGCTCGTCACCCTGGACGTTGACCACGATCGCGTCGGGCGCCAGGCCCAGCTTTGCCGCGACTTCAGCCAGGCGATCGGTTCCGGAGTTGTGGTCTTCGCGAGTCATCACCACTTCGGCACCAAAACCTTCACAGGCCTGGGCGATGCGCGCATCGTCCGTGGCAACCACCACGCGCTCTGCGCTACTTTTGCACGCCTGCTCCCAAACGTGCTGGATCATCGGCTTGCCAGCGATCAACAGCAGCGGCTTGCCCGGCAGGCGGGTGGAGGCGTAGCGCGCAGGAATAACAACGGTAAAGGCTGAAGTCATTTATCCAGACGCTCGTCGGTGGTCAGGGTACGGGCTTCGGATTCGAGCATCACCGGGATGCCGTCGCGAATCGGGTACGCAAGGCCAGCGCCCTTGCTGATCAGCTCGGTCTTGTCAGCGCTGAGCTTGAGCGGACCTTTGCAGACCGGGCAAGCGAGGATATCGAGCAATTTGGTGTCCATGAACATTCCCTGGATAGAAACGGATTTAAGGCAAAAGACGAGCCGGCAACAGGCGCATCAACTGTGTATCGAACCAGGCCGTGAAGGCTGGCGACGGCACAGCGTCGACCGCCAGGTACCACCAGTCGGCGGCGGCGAAGGCACGGCACTTCACCGCATCCTTTTCGGTCATCACCAATGGCAATGACGGGTTGAAATTCAAGGCCTGCGCACTGTATTCGGCGTGGTCGGCGAATGCATGCGGGACTGGCTGCCAGTGTAGCGTTTCGAGGGTCCTGAAGAAACGCTGCGGGTTGCCGATCCCGGCCACCGCATGCAACGCCTGGCCCGCGGGAAAGTGATCGAGCGGGCGCCGTTCGCCGCTTTGCAGGTTGACCAGCGCCGTCGGTTGCAACTGGAAGGCAAAGCCGTCGCCACTGTCAGCCGTTGCACCGTTGTAGAGCACCGCATCGACACTTTGCAGACGCTCGACCGGTTCACGCAGCGGCCCGGCCGGCAAGCAGCGGCGGTTGCCCAATCCGCGGGCAGCGTCGATCAGGACCAGCTCCAGATCCCGCGCCAGGCGGTAATGCTGCATGCCATCATCGGACAGGATCAGGTCCAGCGATTCACTGTCCAGCAGGGCTTTGACCGCGCGGCTGCGATCCGGATCGATCATCAACGGCACGCCGGTGCGCTGCACGATCAACAGCGGCTCATCGCCAGCGATGTCGGCGCTTTGATCCGCTTCGACCCGCCACGGCAATTGCGCTGGCTTGGCACCGTAACCCCGGCTGACCACGCCAACCCGCAGGCCACTACGTTGACAGTGCTGGATCATCCACAGGATCAGCGGTGTCTTGCCGGTGCCGCCCACGGTGATGTTGCCCACCACGATCAGCGGCACCGGTGGCTGATAGATATCGCCCTCGCCCGCCAGAAAGCGCTTGCGCTTGTTGTTGACCACGCGGCGGTACAACCACTCCAGCGGCTGTAACAGCTTCAGGGCCGGATGCCCCCGGTACCAGGCAGCGAGCAAGCGTTCGGACATGCTTTTCAAGGCGCGGGCGGCGCCGCCTCGACTGTGGTCATGCGCAAATGGCTGAAGCCGAGCTTGCCGGCAGCGTCCATGGCGGTGATGACCGACTGATGCTGGGATTTTCCGTCGGCGCTGATGGACAGCGGTCGACTGGTATCGCCATTGGATTGTTTCTGCAGGGCATCCATCAGCGTTGCCAGGTCACTTTTGGGCAATACCTGGTTGTTCACCGAAAATATGCCGTCGGCACTGATCGCGATGTCCAGTTGCCGGTTCTGGTCCTCGGAAGGCGCTCCGCTGACCGCTTCGGGCAGATCGACGCGCAACTGGGTTTCACGGGTGAACGTCGTGGTCACGACGAAAAACAGCAGCAGGATAAACACCACGTCGATCAGCGACGCGAGGTTGATGTCCACATTCTCCCGTTGCTTGCGGCGGAATTTCACGCTTTGCCCCCCGCCAGGTCCACGTCACGATCACCCTGCACGACTTCGACCAGCTTGATCGCTTCCTGCTCCATGCCGACCACCAGCTCATCGATCCGGCGTTGCAGGAAACGGTGGAAGAATACCGACGGGATACCGACCATCAAGCCCGCGGCCGTGGTGATCAGCGCCTTGGAGATACCCCCGGCCAATACCGCCGCATTGGTGGTCATGCCCGTGCCCATGAACGCACTGAAAATATCGATCATGCCCAGCACCGTACCCAGCAGGCCCAGCAACGGCGCCATGGCAGCGATGGTACCGAGGGCATTGATGTAGCGTTCCAGCTCATGGATGACCCGCGCAGCGGCCTCTTCGATGCACTCCTTCATGATCTCGCGACCATGCCGGGAGTTCGCCAGGCCAGCGGCCAGGATCTCGCCCAACGGCGAATTGGCGCGCAGTTCCTTGAGCTTCTCCTTGTTGAGTTGCTTGTCCTTGATCCAGACCCAGACCTGCCCGAGCAAATGCTCCGGGGTCACGCGACTGGCCCGCAGGGTCCACAGACGTTCGGCAACGATAGCCATTGCCGCGATGGAACTCAGGATGATCGGCAGCATCATCCAGCCGCCGGATTTGACCAATTCCCACACAGTGACAGTCCCCTCGAAAAAGTGCGCCACTCTAACATAGGGGGTGGACTCACCGAAGACTGTGATGTCGCATCCGGTCGGCCTTTGATCACCCAAGGTCATTTCCCCGAAGGTGGCGGATCGCGCCAGAAGCGCCGTTCTTGACGCATCGCGCGCGGGGGTTCGAAACGCCCCAGTTGCAGATGAACGGCGCCTTGCTGCGCACTGTCGTAGATGTCCATCGCGCGATGTCGATAGCGTTCGATCACCACCGGATGAGGATGACCGAAGGAGTTGCCCTGTCCACGGGAAATCAGTGCCGCCTTGGGCTGCAAAACGTTGAGCAGCGCCGTCGACGACGAACTGCGACTACCGTGGTGCGGTGACTGCAACCAGTCGGTAGGCACGGCCAATGGGCTGGCGAGCAACGCGCGCTCGGCGTGGGTGTCGATGTCACCGCTGAGCAGCAATCGCTCGCCATTGGCTTCGATCTGCAACACACAGGAGTTCTGGTTGCTGTCCCTGGCCTGTGGCCAGTGCCACAGTTGAAAGTTGACCCCGTCCCACGTCCATTGCCGACCGCTCTCACAGCCCTCGGCCTGCAACTCGCCAGGCAGGTCGGCTGGTTCGCCACTGAGCACCCGTTTCACCGGCAATCCATTGGCCACTGCCTGGGCGCCACCGGCATGATCGGCATGGGCATGGCTGATCAACATCAGGTCGATCGCCTTCACACCCAACTTGCGCAGCGCGGGCAGGACCACCCGTTCCCCCTGGTCAAGACCGCGCAAACGCGGACCAGCGTCATACAACAGCGTGTGATGGCGCGTGCGCACCATGATCGCCAGTCCTTGGCCCACATCCAGTTGCCAGACCTCGGCGATGCCTTCGGGCAGGATCGGCCGTGGCGGAAAAACCAGCAGTAGCAGCATGGGCCAGCCTAACGGTCGCATCGGCACGCCGCGCGGCAGCAGCAACAAAAAGGCGCCCAGCGTGCCGATGGCCCAGACCCATAGCGGGATGGCCGCGGGCACCCAGGCGGGAAGCTTGCCGGCGACCAATGCCAACCCGGTGAACAGCCAATCTATCAAGCCGCCCGCCAGCCACAGCAGCCACTCGCCGACGTAGGGCACCGGCAGCAAAAGTGTACCGAGCAACGCAGGGGGCAGCACCACCAGGCTGATCCAGGGTACCGCCAGCAGATTGACCAGCGGCCCGCTAAGGCTGATCGGCAGTCCCAGGACCAGCAAAAACGGTCCAAGGCCAATAGCGATCAGCCACTGGGCACGGGTCCAGGTTTGCCACCATGGCCAAGGCCCCAGGCGCCCACCAAACGTGAAGATCAGCACCGCCACCGCCGCGAAGGACAGCCAGAACCCCGGTTGCAGACTCGCCAACGGGTCCATCAGCAAGACGCCATTGAGCGCCAGCAACAGTGGCCACCAGGCACCCAGGTGACGAAAGCGCAGGCGCCATAGCAGCACCAGGCCGATCATCAGGCAGGCTCGGCGGACCGGCACTTCAAAGCCAGCCAGCAGCCCATAGCCAAGGGCGGCCACGAAAGCCAGGCTGCAGGCCCAGGGCAACCATGGTAGACGGGCTGGCCACAAGCCATAACGGGCAAGCCCGGCGATCAACAGATAAACCAGTCCCGCCAACAAGCCGACGTGCTGCCCGGAAATCACCAACAGGTGCACGGTGCCAGTGTCTTGCAACACCTGCCAGTCTTCGCGGCTGAGCCCCGCGCCGTCTCCCAGCACCAGCGCCACCAGCACGCCAGTTCGACCTTGCGCGTCCACGGCCTGCAGCCTCTGGCGGATACCGTCGCGCCAGGCCCACCGGGCGGGCGCAAGCCGCTCCCCGGCCTTGACCGTCCCGGTCGCACCGATGCGTTGCGCCAACAACCAAGCCTCATAGTCGAAGGCATGCGGATTGAGCAACCCCACGGGTCGCTTCAGCTTGACCGCGAGCCGCCAGCGTTCGCCGCTGTTTACCGGCGGGCCGTCATACCAGGCCAGACGCAACTGTCGCGGCAGGACGGTACGGCGTGACCGACTGTCAGTCAGTTCGAAACGCACCACCCCCTCACCATTCTGTGGCAGCCCGGTGACCCGCCCTTCGACCCAACGGGTTTCCCCGTCGAGGGCCGGCGACAGCCGATCATCCAGGGCCCATTGGGCATGGGCACAGGCCCAACTCAAGCCGAACAGGAAAAACGCAGCCGGATACGCCCTGAACGGCAGCAACATCAAGCCTGCCACCGGCATCAACAACCACAACCAGACCGGCGGTAACACCGGTAAAAAACGCAAGGCCAGCAAGCCCAACGCCAGCGCCATCATCCCTGTGCGCATAAGCCCGTCCTTGAGAGTCCAGTCCCTAGGCATAGTCGGCCCGACGCACGTCCGTCGTTAACAATTGTCACAAAGTCTGAATGGGTGCCTCATGGAATCCAGACATACTTGCCACCTTGATCGACCGAGAAGCCTTATGCCCCGGCGCTTATTCAAACGCTACATGCCAGACCCGACCAGCATCAGGGAACACAAGTCCTTACGCTTTCTTGGCACCCTGCTGCATGACCCGAACCTCTGGCACCTCAATCGCCATTCCGTCGCCCGGGCCATGGCAGTCGGCTTGTTCGCGGCATTCCTGCCGATTCCGATGCAGATGCTGGTCGCTGCGGTTCTCGCGATCATCGTGCGCGGCAACATGCCGATTGCGGTCAGCCTGGTCTGGTTGACCAACCCGATCACCATGCCGGCGGTCTTCTTCTGTACTTATCAGACCGGTGCCTGGTTGATGGATGTTCCAGCACGGCATCTGCCGGACGAGCTGACCTGGGAATGGATCAGCGGTGAACTATCGACCCTGTGGCAGCCATTTTTGCTGGGGTCGGTGGTGGTAGGCGTTGTGCTTGGGGCGTTGGCTTATTGCCTGGTGATGATGTATTGGCGCTGGTGGGTGGCGCGGCAGTGGCGGCGGCGTAAGCGAAGTCGGATGTGAGAGGCCGGTTGATCGTGTGCATATCCGTTGCTGCGGTAACGACTGCTTATGGTTTCGCCCTTACGGCGAGTCACTTTCGAAAAGCGCGAAAGTAACCAAAGCGCTCTTGCCCCACCACTCGGTGCCTCGCTTGGGCTCGGCATGCCCTCACTCCGGCATTGCTCCGTGGGTCGCCGCGATGGGCCGTCCCTGGCCCAGCGCGGCTAAAC